>CABQQJ010000086.1 GCA_902466275.1 uncultured Veillonella sp.
ATCATCGCCAAGTCACGAGCCGTGGAGTGATGCCCCATTTGCGTCAAACCATGAGGATTTAAGAATACACTATTCTTGGCTCCCGCTTTGGCAGCAACGCGATTCATATCCTTCGCAAATTTCTCTACAGAACCACTTACATTTTCCGCTACTACAACAGCCGCATCATTACCACTGGCAACCATCATACCTTCAAGAACACCTTCCACACCAAGATTGGACTCCTCCATACTTGTTGCATAGCTACTGATAGTTGCTAGTTCATCAAGTTGTGTGCCTTTAAGTTCTAAAGCTGTTAACAAGGTAACCATTTTCGTAGTACTCGCAGGATGCATCCATTTATCTGGATTCTTTGCAAATAAAATTTCCTTTGTATCCGCATCAATGAGAACGACCGCCTCACCTACCGTAGATGGTGGTGCAATATACGCGGCATGAGAAATACTGGCACCGAGAATAACAGCGCCTATAAAGGCTATCATCAAAATAAGTCGTTTCAAAATCATATTTACATTAGTTGTTAAAGATATCATTTATCTCACTTTCTACATTACACATTAATTTTCAGGGCTATCATCAATTGCAACATTCGTTGCGTTTGCCTTTTTCTTAGTCCCCTTAATTTCACCAGTAGAATTATCTACATTTTGAAGATATACAACACGTTGAGGATATGGAATATCGATACCATATTTATCAAAGGCATCTTTTACATCAGACATAATTCCATATTGCACATCTAAGAAGTCTTTCGACTTAACGCGTGCATAGGCAGCTATGCGTACAGAGTTATCGCCAAATTCAGAAATACCAATTTCCATATTTTTAGGATTGAGTACACGTTTATCAGCAGCAAAAATATTTTTTAAGATTTTAATTGCTTCATGATGATTATTGTTATAACCAATATCAAAGACGAACGGGATAATTCTTTCATGGGTATAAGCAATATTAGTTATAGCTTGGGAAGTAAGGATAGAGTTTGGTATATACACATTTCTTTGATCTTTAGTAGTGATAATAGTATACATAAATTGAATAGACTTAACACTACCTATAGTATCTCCAACTTGAATAACATGACCTGCTCTAAAAGGCTTAAATATAAGAATTAATAAGCCTGATGCCAAGTTAGATAAGTTGTTTTGTAAGGCCAAACCAATACCTAAACCAAAGGCACCAAAAGCAGCCACAAATGATGTTGTAGGAACACCAACTTGATTTAAACAAATCAAAATTAAACCTACTAGCAATGCATAATTGATGATCTGCGTAATAAAGCTCATCGCAGCAGAGTCATAAGAGGCCTTAGTCATAATGCGGACAGCAAAGGTTTTCACCCATTTAATGGCATAGCGACCTACGCAAAATATGATAAGGGCCAATAATATATTACCCGCTTGTGCAAAAAACCAATCTCTCAGCTGAACAAGAACATTAGCATCTTTAAAGAGCAGCTCAGATATTGTACTTAAAATATTTCCCATAGTAATCCTCCATGGTAAACTTTTATAAAACAAAACTCTATACGCTATAAGTACTATTAAGATATAGTAACAGTATACATATATGCTATAATTTTACATATGCATTTATAAAATGATAGTAAAGTTATTATATCGTTATATGACATATATAACAATCTAAATCTAGGGAGACTTATATGTTTAACAATCCATATGAAGCACCACAAGAGCTTGTAACAGGAGGTCATGTAACGAAAGAATTAAATTCCGTTACAGTACACTTTGATGACATCCATTATTCCTTATCTAGTGGTCAACTCAATGGCGGATATCACCATACTTTGGCCGTACGAAATCAGCAACTGACGTATCAAATTGAAACAGAAAAAGATTTGCCTGGCGGCTCTGTAGCGAATTATTTAGCACAAGAGTTTGAGCATATCGATACGCCCGTTCATTTTAGTACAGCACTACTCACATCTGCCACAATGAATCTTCACGCATACGCTAAGGTTGAAGAGCACGATACAATTGTGGAAACCATCGTTACTGCAGGCTATGAAAAAACAGCCCATCGTGCAGGCACAGGGTATTGCTATGAAGAGCGGGACGGAGCGTTTGTAACGCCTGGCACAATCAACATCCTCGTCTTTACGAATAAGGCCTTAACTGACAGCGCCATGGTGAAAGCTATGATGACCATTACAGAGGCTAAAACTGCAGCCCTCCAAGATTGGGGCGCTGAAAGTGTGAAACTCTATCCATTTATGAACGAGGATATTCCTGATGCACTCACAAAAGAACGCAACACCACTGCTACTGGTACCTCTACAGATGGCGTCATTCTCACCATCGATACAAATGGAGATATCTTAACCGATGCTGGCTCCTTCTCACTATTTGGAGACACTTTAGCCAAGGCCGTCTATGTAGGCGTACAAAGAGCACTAGAAAATGCTATTGGAGCTGAATAATCCTATCTTGTGATATCCAAAAACATCTAGAATGCCCCCAAATTATCATTCAACACCCCACTCATATATGAAAAATATAATACAAATGAAAAACCGCACATCCTAGGCGATCGGAATGTGCGGTTTATTGCATATAAAACTGTTACATGTAGTATAATTCTTGAAAATGAATATCAAATTAAATTTTGAGATATTTTCTCAACTTTTATTAAATTAATTATTAGATCAAAGAATCATTATGTTCCATGAATATTATGTGCTTTTAATAATCATAGAAGAATTGTTGTAACTTTTTAAGATTTTTAGTTTTTGTAAGCCCTAGCATCAATAAAATACGCGCTTTTTGTGGACTTAAAGTATCACATACTAGATAGTTTGCCAGTGCATCTTGTGGCACTGCAGATACCATACCACTACCGGTACGAGAAGCACGTACCGTTGGAAACTTTGTATTCTGTGTGATTTGACGTACGTTTTGTGGGATTGTACCATGACCAAGACCTGTTAAAATTAAACCGTCAGGATTTGTAGCAACTACACTCATAGGCACCATATCATCCATACCACCATAGCAGGTCATTATAACTACACGAGGTAACTCAGACAATTTACTCACATCAAATACAGAGTCTTGAGTATGACGTCGAGTAGACACTTTATAATAGTGGGCAACACCATCTTGTACAATACCAAGATGCCCCACTAATGGACTATCAAAAGTCGCTACATTAGTAGTGTTGCATTTAGATACATCCCTTGCCCCATCAATGTAGCCATTTAATACGACTATCACACCTTTACCTACAGACGATGGTGTTCTCGCTACTTGGATAGCTTGCAATAAATTAATTGGCCCGTCTGCACTAATAGCACCTGCGGGTCTCATAGATCCAGTAATAACAATTGGCTTGTCTGTATGAACTGTCAGATTCAGAAAATATGCCGTCTCCTCCATGCTATCTGTGCCATGAGTAATAACAACACCACCGATATCATCTCGATTAACCAATTTTTGCACTAACTTAGAAAGTTCTAACCAGTGATTTACGGTAATATCGGAGCTTTCAATATTACTAAACTGAGTATATGTATAAGGACCATACGGTTTTGTACCAGGTACGGAGGCTAAGATTTCGTCAAGTCCTAACACCCCTGCCGTATAGCCTGTTAAATCAGTATTTGAAGTACCTTTTCCTGCAATAGTTCCTCCAGTACCAATCAAAGCAATTTTTGTATCCATATTACCTCCACTATAAAACTATAAAATAATTATTGTTATTAAATTTAAACTAAGTACGATTCAATAAGGCTGGTCAATAATGGCCAGCCTTATTATATTCTAAAAAATTATTTTATCTTATTTTATGGCTTCGCCCCTATAGATTCATGGATTCATCTCTATAAATCGAGATTTCTGCCTTATCAATTAAAGCTTTGGGTCAAATGATGGCATCAACTCTAATTTATGTTTATTAATTCGATTCAGATGATCTATTCGCTCTTTTGTTGGCTGATCTTCAATTTCACCAGTTCTGATATAACGATCCAGTATAGCATAGGTAAATCCCAATTTATCCTCATCTGACTGACCACTAAGACCATCACTTGGCACCTTATCAACTAGGTGCAATGGAATATCAAGAAGTTTTCCTATTTGACGAACTTCTTCTACTACGAGTTGTGCGAGAGGGCTAAAATCACCTGCACTATCTCCGTATTTTGTAGAGTATCCTACGTAGTCTTCAGATCCATTACAAGTATTTGCTACACGAGCACCATTTGGTAAATTTTGTCCTACTGCATAGAGAGTTGCCATCCGGAGACGAGGCGGGGTATTAATGGCAGCATCTTTAGATAAATCGGTTCTCCCCGTTACAACATCATATCCCTTAGCTTGAACGATAGCATGAGTTAGCGCCTCATAGGCAGCACCAATATTGACCGTCATGTGCGGAATTCCTAAATGATTTACCACTGCCTGAGCATCATCAATATCCGATTGCACTCCATTTGGCATAAGAACACCAACTACGCGATCTGCACCGAGAGCTTCTTTGCAAAGAGCTGCCACGATAGTCGAGTCCTTACCACCTGAAATACCAACTACAGCACTACAGTTAGGACCATTTTTACCAAAATAATCTCGAATCCATTGAATGAGGGCATCCTTTGTAGCTTGTGGATTTTCTAACATAGGCCCTCCTACTTTTTCCGATAAATACGGTTCAATAAATCCATCTTCAATTGATAGTAGCTAGGACTCATATCAAGGTAGTGACGATGTGGATTTTCAAAGCGTTGCTCTTCAGGCCAAATTTCATTAGCTAATTGATCTTGCACATATGCTCGAATTTCCTCTAGTGTTGGTAAGTCCACAACTAATTTACCATCCTTGATAATAAGCTGCTTCATCTCTTTAAAAGTGCAATTTTCAAAATATAATTCACGCCAAGGTTGCTCAGGATCGATATAACGATATGGTTCCTCTGTATCAGGTACCTCTCTCAACAATGTTAATAGATCTGCAATCGCACGACCTTTATCATTATAAACACGATATACCTTTTTAAGACCTGGATTAGTAATTTTTTCAACACTTTCAGAAATCTTGATACGCGGTTCCCACATACCATCTTTCTCGATGCTAG
>CABQQJ010000087.1 GCA_902466275.1 uncultured Veillonella sp.
TGCGACCCCCTGGTCCCAAGCCAGGTGCGCTACCAAACTGCGCTATGCCCCGTCATTAATTACTTTGCTATTATAGCAAACCCGGTAGTTGATGTCAACCACTACTCTTGCTGAGTTCTTACTCTCTTGAGTATCGCTCTGCAACGAAAATTATTATATCATTGATAGAAACTAGTGACAAGTACTTTTTTACAACTTCATTAATTTTTTAAATTTTATTCATCTATATACAAAACATGCACCCCTTTCGAGGTGCATGTCATATTGTTCTATAGTTATTTTATGGTTATGCCAATGCTTTTACAGCAAATAGATTAACCTTCGTAGCTACCGTCTTCTACTACTTTAGGATTCTTAGCGATACCTTGTTTTACAGCAACTTCAGCAACTGCTTTAGCAACAGCTGGAGCTACACGAGGATCGAATACGGATGGCATTACGTTTTCTTCGTTCAATTCACTATCAGGAATCAAGTGAGCCAAAGCGTCAGCAGCAGCTAATTTCATTTCGTCAGTGATTTGAGACGCACGAACGTCGATAGCACCGCGGAATACGCCTGGGAATACTGCTACGTTGTTGATTTGGTTAGGAGCGTCGGAACGACCTGTACCAGCAACGCGGATACCAGCAGCTTTCATATCTGCATATGTAGCTTCTGGGTTAGGGTTAGCCATTGCAAATACGATTGCATCGTCAGCCAAGTTTTCCAAAATTTCTTTTGTGAAAGCACCTGCTGCAGATACACCAAGAAGAATATCAGCACCTTTAGCATTTTCAGCCAAGTTGCCATGTTTTTCTTCAAGTTTAAGCAAGTCAATCAATTCAGATTGCAAGGAATCAAGACGTTTGTAGTCTTTGTGCAATACGCCAGAGGATACCAACAATGTGATATCACGAGCACCTGCAAGGTACAATAAGCGAGCAATGTTTGCACCAGCAGCACCAGCACCGTTTACAACGATTTTAGCAGTAGCTAAATCTTTTTTAACTAAACGAAGAGCGCCTTTTACACCAGCTAAACATGCGATTGCAGTACCGTGTTGGTCATCATGGAATACAGGAATTTCCAATTCTTCTTTCAAACGATTTTCAACTTCATAGCATTTAGGAGAGGAAATATCTTCTAAATTAATACCAGCAAAGTTTTTTTGCAACAATTTTACTGTGTTGATCAATGTATCAGCATCTTTTGTATCTACAACCAATGGAATGCAGTCTACATCACCGAATTTTTTGAACAATAAGGATTTACCTTCCATTACTGGCAATGCTGCTGCAGCGCCAATATCACCAAGACCAAGTACACGAGTACCGTCAGATACAACGGCAACCATGTTGGAACGGCAAGTTAATTCGAAGGATTCTGCTTCATTATCTTTAATACGCAAACATGGTTCTGCTACACCTGGTGTGTAAGCTACAGATAAATCATGAGCGTCTTTTAATTCATATTTTGTTCCTACAGTAAGGAAACCTTTTAATTCACGTTTTTTTTGTACAGCTAATTCACGTACGTCCATAACAATTCTCCTTTGTGGATACACTCGGACTCTTTAGAGTCGGTAATTTATACCTTTAACTAATTGTATTATACAAAATGCTAAATCATAATTCAAGTTTTTTCGATATAGTTTTTCGAATTTTTTAAAAACAACTATCATTAAGCTCCCGTAGTAATAAAGATTAAGCTCCCGTAGTAATAAAGTAAATTATAAAAAAGTAGATAAACCATATAAAGCTTATCTACTTCAAATCTATCTTCGTATTATACGATAAAAGCTGTCACATCAATGTTATAAAAGCTGTCTTTAAGCTTTTACAGATGGCAAATTGCGTCCATAGAAGATTTCCATCATTTCTTGTTTTAATTGATGTTTAATTTGCTTGATTTCACGATTGCTCAACTCTGACTCAGTGATGCCAAAGAGATAATTATCTAAATCAAATTCTTTTAACATCATCTTTGTATGGAAAATATTTTCTTGATATACATTTACATCAATCATGTTGTACATGTTGCGAGTTTTTGCATTGATGTAGTTTTGGATAGAGTTGATGCGATGATCGATATAAATTTTCTTGCCAGATACGTCACGTGTAAAGCCACGTACATGGTAATCTAATGTAAGGATATCGGAGTCAAAGCTTTGAATCAAATAGTTAAGCGCTTTAAGGGGCGAAATATGACCGCATGTAGACACTTCAATGTCGGCACGGAATGTACTAATCCCTTTGTGCGGATGGCTTTCAGGATACGTATGTACAGTAAGATGCGATTTATCTAAATGCATAACTACATCTTCTTTTTCAATTTCCTCTTCAGAAATCAAAATCGTAACAGACGCACCTTGAGGATCATAATCTTGTTTCGCTACATTAAGGATATTAGCGCCGATGATATGGCTAACTTCCGTCAAAATAGCCGTTAAACGATCCGCATTGTATACTTCATCAATGTACTGAATGTATTGCTTTTTCTCTTCTTCTGTACGAGTATAACAAATATCATAAATATTAAAACTCAATGTCTTTGTGAGATTATTAAAACCATATAATTTCATTTTAGGCTTTGCTTTAACTGGTGTATCCATGATATGTCATAACCCTTTCCATGCATAGACTTACTATTCCTTTGAAAGTTTCAAAACCGAAGCTTTCACCATATAACTAAACAATATCTTGTTTATACACAAACTCTACATCAAACTGTCCATTATCGTAGGTAACGATGGCAAAGGTACCACCGGAGCGATCACGAGCCAAAGAAATACTACCAGGATTTACAAATACCGCATCACGGGCACGAACCTCCCCATGATGATGGCTATGACCGGACACGATGAGTCGCGCACCCATGTCAGTTCCTAACTCAATCAGTTTTTGTATTCGATTATAATATGATACCTCATGACCATGAGTCATGTAAATATAGGTATCCTCTAGAGGAATCAACTGTTCTCGCGGTTCAAGAGGCTGTACACGGTCATTATTACCGCGCACTGCATACACAGGAATATCCGTATGTTCCTGCATATAGCGCGCATCATCACCAAAATCTCCAGCGTGAAGCCACATATCAATGTCTTGATCTGCTGTAGCCTCTAAGACGAGGTCAATATCCTCTAGATACCCATGGGTATCACTTAAAATACCAATTCGTTTCATTTTATAAGTTCTCTAATACTATTATATTACATATTTATATGAACTATACCATATAGTTCGAAAATATCAAAGCTTGTTAATTAATTCACGTAGTGCACGGCCACGATGACTAATCGTTTCCTTCTCTTCTATACTTAGCTCTGCCATCGTCTTTTTAAACTCAGGCACATAGAAGTACGGATCATAGCCAAAGCCATTCTCCCCTTTTGGCTCATCTTGAACGAGTCCATCACAATAGCCTTCCGCAATAACTTCTCGGCCATCAGGATAAACAAGTGCTAAAGCGCATACATAATGACCTGTACGGTTACTTTTCCCTTGTAGTTCACGAATTAACTTCTCGTTGTTTGCATTGTCATCACCATGACGACCTGCATAACGCGCAGAATATACACCTGGTGCACCATTGAGGACATCAACCGTAATGCCAGAGTCATCAGCAAGACATGGGCGATTCGTAGCCTTCGCATAGTAGCGAGCCTTCAACAGAGCATTTTCCATAAAGGTTGTACCAGTTTCCTCAGGCTCCTCAACGGAAATCACAGCTTTTACAGGTACACAATCAATAGATAAATGGGAGAAGGCCTCGGAAAACTCACGAATTTTTCCTTTATTACCTGTAGCAAGCACAATTTGTTCCATTTTATACCTCCGGAGCTGTAGGATACTCTTTACCTACTTTATCTGCTGTCGCACCAAGTACTTCACGTTGTTTAGCCATGAGCTCATCTGTAGCAGCCTCTGCTAAATCAAGTAAAGCGTTGAGCTCATCACGATTAAATGTACCGTGTTCACCTGTACCTTGTACTTCAACCATATTACCAGAACCGGTACGGACTACATTCATATCTACAATGGCGGCACTATCCTCTTCGTAACAAAGGTCCGTAATAGGACCTTCAGGACCAATCCCTACAGAGATGGCTGCACAGAAGTCAGTAATTGGAAATATGCCAGCTCCGCCAAAAGTGAAGTCCACCGCATCAACGAGAGCTACAAAGGCACCTGTAATCGAGGCTGTTCGTGTACCGCCATCCGCTTGAATCACATCGCAGTCGATAGTGATAGAACGTTCTCCTAATGCTTCAAGGTCTACAACAGCACGCAATGCACGACCGATAAGGCGTTGAATCTCTACAGTCCGTCCTGTTTGTTTTCCCTTTGCAGCCTCACGGCTCACACGAGTTTGCGTAGAACGTGGCAATAATGAGTATTCCGCAGTTACCCATCCTTGCCCAGAACCTTTTAGCCAGCGTGGCACAGAATCCTCAACAGTAGCTGTACAGATAACCTTGGTCTTACCACACTCAATAAGTACAGAACCTTCTGCATACTCTGTAAAATTCCGTGTTATTTTAATAGGTCGCAATTGACCCGCTGTTCTATTATCACTGCGCATAGGAACCTCACCATTCTAAAACTAAATATTAGAACGCCCCTTACACAAAGGGGCGTTATTTCTTATATTATATCATAATTTTTCTATTTTTCAGCATTACGAATCATATTATAATTTACGATTCTAACATGATAACTCACCTTATCATTTACAAAGATTAACATTATAGTTCATATTGTCCGTCACCAAGTGGATCTACCACAACGTAACGGCTGGCTCCCCCTTCTGCTTTGGCTCGTTTTGCTTCTACAATAGCATCTTTACGCGTCCCTTCATCTGCTTGCCAAGGTATAAACATAGCATATACACTTTGCGGCCCATACGGTCCGTATTGTCCTCGCGAGAGCACGCTATGCCAGCCTACCTTGTCTTCGTACATACGCACCTTTTCAAGGCGCTCCTCCTGAACGCCTGTTTCGTCATAGTACACATTATAATGATTAGACCAAACGTCACCTACACCTACGCGCTCGTCTTTGGCCATCTTATGCCGGTTAGCCCATTGTATCTTCCACTTAGCG
>CABQQJ010000088.1 GCA_902466275.1 uncultured Veillonella sp.
TTTAGCAAATGGGGATACGGAAAAACGTATCGAAGCCGAAGGATTACCTATCTATATGGATAAGGGTGATGCCTTTTGGATTCGCCCTATGAAAACAACCTTAAAGGTAGAGCAGTGGTATTCATTATTACAAGATCATCTGTCTGTGGCGGGCAATGGGAACCGCGTTGTCATTGTGGAGGACTTTCACACAGCCAATGCAGTCATGGCAAATTCTATGCTAAAAACCATTGAGGAACCGCCCGAACAGGTGTACTTCATCATTATTACGAACAAGATTAACACCGTATTGCCTACCATCATTTCTAGATGTATGGGCGTTGGTTTTAACAGTGTTGATGTAGATACGATTCGCACCGCTTTTGTAGCGCGTGGAATTACCGGTGATATAGAACAGGCTTTGTTAGCTGGTCATGGTAATCCACAATTGGTGGAAAAACTGGCGACACAAGATTGCATTGAAATGCTAGAGTTAGCCGTTAAGGTGATGGACATATTAGCTTTTGAAACGCGATGGTTTACTATGATTTCCTTAGCTTGTGAAAGCTTATCTCGTGAAAGCCTAGCGGAATTGATGCACTGGCTACGCCTTGTAAGTAGAGATATGATGGCTATTAAAATGGGTGCTCAAGATACGCAATTACAAGTACCTATGTACAAAACTCAATTATTACGATTATTACCGCGCTGGTCCATGCAAGCATTGGCTAAGGTTATTACCGAAACATTGCAAGCAGAACGGGCTTTGCGCTTACATATAAAAACCGCTCTCGTGGTGGACGGTCTTAGTATCGCCCTTCATGATGCTCGGGAGGAGGATTAAATGCTAACCATAGTTGGCGTACGCTTTAAAAAGGCGGGAAAGATTTATTATTTTCAGCCTGAACAATTAGAACTATCCGTTGGGGATGGGGTTATCGTTGAAACAGCACGTGGTGTAGAATACGGCACGGTTGTGATTGGACCCAAAGAGGTCTTTGAAGATTCTGTTGTTGCCCCTGTGAAACCTGTTATTAGACAGGCAACTTCTAAGGATTTGAAACAAATTGAGAAGAATAAAGAGCGCGAAGAAAAAGCTTTTGAAATTTGTCTCGAAAAAATTGAAAAACGCAAGTTACCGATGAAACTTATCAATGTGGAATACACATTTGATATGAATAAGATTATATTCTTCTTTACTGCAGATGGCCGTATTGACTTCCGTGAGCTCGTTAAAGATTTGGCAACTATATTTAGAACGCGCATCGAGTTACGCCAAGTGGGTGTCCGTGATGAGGCTAAAGTACTAAATGGTATTGGTGCTTGTGGTCGACCTTTGTGTTGTTCAAATTTCTTAGGTGACTTTACGCCTGTATCGATTCGCATGGCAAAGGATCAAAATTTGAGCTTAAATCCTACGAAGATTTCTGGTGTATGTGGTCGATTGATGTGTTGCCTTAACTACGAAGATGATTTATATAAAAAAGGTGGCGACCTATATGTGAAGAAGGAACGCCCTCAATCTCCTCAAGATATAGCACCTCCTGGCATTGGTAAGGAGGTTGTTACCGATGAAGGTATTGGTAAGGTCTTAAAGGTAAATCACCATAAACATACGGTGAAGGTACAGCTAGAAGCTGGCCGTACTATTGATTTGAAATGGTCCGAGGTGGCATTGCCTGATGAATGATCAAGAACGACTTGATGATTTAATTATCGATGGCTTACAGATTTATCAGCGTTCTGATATGTTTCGCTTTTCCTTTGACGCCATAGCACTCATTCATTTTTGTCGTTTTAATGGTCGTCATACCTATGTTGATCTTGGAACGGGGTCAGGGGTTATGCCGCTTATAGGTACGTCATTAGGGGCAGGTCATATTACAGGTATAGAAATTAATGAAACTCTCGTTGAGTTGGCTAAGCGTAGCGTAGAACATAATCGTAAACAAGATGTGGTAAATATATTATGTGGCGATTATCGACATATGACATATCGCGATATACAAGATAAGCCTTTTGATGGTGTTATTGTTAATCCCCCTTTTTATGATTGTGAAAGCGGTGCAAAGCCTACATCTGAAGAGCGTACTTTAGCACTTCATGATGGACATACAACTTTATGTGATGTTCTGAAATCGGTACAGTCCTTTATTAAATGTAAAGGTCGCTTGTGGATGATTTATAGTGCTAGTCGCTTGCAATATGTATTACATGAACTAGAAAAGTTTAACTTCCAAGCAAAACGAATTCGGTTTGTTCATGGTATGCTAGATAAACCAGCAAAATTAGTTTTGATAGAGTCTATTTTTCAAGGTCAGGCAGGTCTTGTACTTGAGCCACCACTCATCGTTTACAAAAAAACGAATGTGTACACGAAGGAGGTGTCCTCTTGGTATGAACGATAACAAATGGGGCACCTTATTTTTAGTGCCCACACCGATAGGTAATTTAGAAGATATGACGTATCGGGCAGTTCGTATCTTAGGTGAAGTAGATGCTATCGCTGCCGAAGATACGCGCCATACAGGCATATTATTAAAACATTTTGACATTAAGAAGCCTTTAATTTCTTATCATGAACATAATAAGGACGAAAAAGGTGCTTATATTATAGAGCTTTTGTTAGAAGGCCAGTCTATTGCTTGCGTTAGTGATGCAGGCATGCCGGCTATATCTGATCCAGGGGCTGACCTAGTAACAAAAGCGATTGAAGAAGGCATAACGGTAGTGCCATTACCCGGTGCAAATGCGGCGTTAACAGCGCTTATTGCATCAGGATTAGATACGAAATCCTTTACCTTTGCAGGATTTTTACCTAAACGGGGTAAACATCGTATTGAAGAACTACAGCGACTTTCACAAGTAACAGGAACATTGATGTTTTATGAAGCACCTCATCGTTTGCAAGAGGTCTTACAAGATATGTATGAAGCCTTTGGCAATCGATCTATCACGGTGGCAAGGGAATTGACGAAGAAGTTTGAAACCTTCGTACGCACGGATCTAGAAAGCCTTATAAAGGATTTAGAACAGCTCACCTATAAAGGTGAATTCGTCCTTATCGTAGGCGGTGCTGATACAGTGGAGTCTGATACTAGTGAAGTGTTGGATAAACCAGTATCTTATGAAGATGCTGTGCAAGCCCTTGTAGATACAGGGGTACCTAAAAAAGAAGCTATTCGCCAGGTGGCAAAGCGTTTTAACGTTTCCCGCCGGGATGTATATAATATTGTAGAACGTTAAACCTTCCCATTCGAAGGTTAGAAGGAGACTCATCATGGGAGACACAAAAAAAACGTATTATATTACGACACCTATTTATTATCCAAGTGCTAAGTTGCACATTGGTCATACGTATTGTACATCTGTAGCTGATACAATCGCTCGATTCAAGCGTTTGGCTGGTTATGATGTACGTTTCTTGACTGGTTCTGATGAACATGGTCAAAAAATTCAACGCGCTGCAGAAGCACAAGGTATTACACCTCTTGAATATACTACAAATATCGTAAACGGCTTTAAAGCATTGTGGGAAAAAATGCATATTTCTAACGATGACTTCATTCGTACTACTGATGAACGCCATGAAAAGGTAGTACAAGAGCTCTTTACAAAAGCTTATGAAAAAGGCGATATTTACAAGGCTGAATATGAAGGTTGGTACTGTACACCGTGCGAAACATTCTGGACTGAGCAAAAACTTGGTGAAAATCATACATGTCCAGATTGTGGCCGACCTGTAGAGAAGGTTAAAGAGGAAAGCTACTTCTTTAAACTCGCTAAATATACAGATCAATGGTTGAAATTCATCGAAGAGAACCCTGATTTTATTCAACCTGAATCTCGTCGCAATGAAATGATTCAGTTCGTAAAACAAGGTCTTGAAGATTTGGCTGTTTCTCGCACATCTTTTGATTGGGGAATTAAGGTTCCATTTGATCCTAAACACGTTGTGTATGTTTGGTTCGATGCATTAGTAAACTATATTAGTGCTTTATCTCCATTTGACGGTGATGGTGAATTATACAAAAAATATTGGCCAGCAGATCTTCACTTAGTAGGTAAGGAAATTGTACGTTTCCATACTATTATTTGGCCTATGATGCTCATGAGCCTTGAGTTGCCATTACCAAAAAAGGTATTTGGACACGGCTGGATGATTGTAGATGGCACAAAGATGAGTAAATCCTTGGGGAACGTAATCGATCCAATCCCATTGATTGATACATATGGTGCAGATTCTTTGCGTTATTACTTATTAAGCGAGATTACGTTAGGTAATGACGGCAACTTTACGTTACCTAACTTCGTTACAAAAATTAATGCAGATTTATCTAATGATTTAGGTAATTTATTAAACCGTACTATTGCGATGATTGAAAAATATCATGGTGGTGTGATTACAAAATGCGATGATATGGATGATTTGGATCGTGATGTATCTACATTAGCCGTTCAAACTGCAAAAGATTTTGAAGCGGCTATGGAAAATATGGAGCTTAATAAAGCTATCAAAACTGTATGGTCCTTTATTGGTCGCATGAATAAATACATTGATGAAACAATGCCTTGGGTATTGGCTAAATCTGAAGATGCTCATGATAAAGCGCGCTTGCAATCTGCTATGTATCACTTGGCAGAGGCATTGCGTATCATTGCCATCTTGGTAAGCCCTGTAATTCCTGTAGGAGCTCCAAAAATCTGGGAACAATTAGGGCTTACAGGTTTTGAAGCGGCTACGTTGGAAGATGCTAAAACTTGGGGATTATTGGCAACAGGTACTAAGGTTGTAAAAGGTGAGCCTATCTATCCACGTTTTGAAGTTCCTGAAATGGTAGATGTAGTTGTTACAGAAGAAGTTGAAGAAGCTGTAGATACATCTAATATTCCACCTTTAAAAGAAAATATTACCTATGATGACTTTGAGAAACTCGATCTTCGTGTAGCTAAAGTTATAAGCTGTGAAAAAGTGCCTAAGTCCAAGAAGTTGTTGAAATTTGTATTGGATATCGGTATTGAAGAACGCACCGTATTAAGTGGTATTTCCCAATATTATGAACCGGAGACTATGGTTGGTAAAAAGGTAATCTATTTG
>CABQQJ010000089.1 GCA_902466275.1 uncultured Veillonella sp.
GGTTTGTAGTAAGGTCTAGGTCATGTACAATCAAGCGTAATGCTTCACCTAGTTCGGAGCCATCTCCGTGGTTGAATATGCGAGCTAAGGCACCAAACTTATCAGGGTTTGCACTCCATGTATATTCCACCGCAACAGGTTCAATAACGGCAAGGCCTACACCGTGAGTAATATCCTTAAGCCCACTAGCAGGATGTTCCATGCCATGAGCAAGTGTTACACCGGCGGTATTAATAACCATGCCTCCAATTGTGCTAGCCAATGTAACGGACTCCCAAGCTTTTGTAAGTTGAGTTTCGTTGAGAACAGCTGATTTACTTTCAGCCTTTGCTTTCACATGTTTATATAGAGGCACAAGATATTGTGCTAACAAAGTTACAGCATAATGAGCTAATGCATCGGTAAAAGGTTGTGCCGTTTTAGAGGTATACGCCTCGATATTATGACAGAGTGCATCAAAGCCCACAGATGCCAATACATGAGGAGGCATTGTACCCATTACAGCAGGGTCTACAATAGAAACCTTTGGCACAATAGCATTGCAGCGTAAGGATTTCTTATCACCTGTTTCAGGATTAGTAAGAACACCAAAACCGTTACCTTCAGAGCCAGTACCACAAGTCGTTGGAATAACAATAAGAGGCAGCGCATTATCACTAACTTTACGGTTGAAAATATAGTCGTTAATATCGCCTTCATTCACCGCCATAAAGGCAATTCCTTTGGCACAGTCCATGATGGAACCACCGCCGATAGCAATAACCATATCACAGTTTTCAGATTTAGCTAATGCAGCGCCGTCTAAGGCAGTTGTGGTCAATGGATTGGCATCTACTTGATCAAACAATACATGACCGATATGAGCTGCATCAAGCTTTGCTACCACCCGGTCATATAAACCAGATTTTTTGGCACTAGTACGACCAGTTACAATAAGAGCTTTCTTGCCATACGGTGCGGCAAAATCGGCAATATTATCTACTTTATTCCAACCAAATTGGATATTTACAGGTAAAAAATAAGAGAATTCCATGTGATAACCTCTTTTCTTTGAAAACTAGTTCTTAAAGTTATTGTAATGTATATTTGAGGGCATGTAAAACCTCATAGGGCTTTCACCAGAAAACAGGTATACTAATAATAAGAGGGGGTATTTATATTTATAGAGGGAGAGAACATCTATGAAATTTGCCATTAAACATTTATGGTCATCGCTGCGGGACCTAGCAACGCAGTCGCCTATATTACTGGTATTAATTGCCATATTTTCATGTACTCCGTTGTATATTGAACAAGATTGGTTTGCCGAAATCGACATTAAGCTATACTCACTGTATTTCTTTATCGTTATATTACAAAGCTATATAACAAGAGCACGAAAGTTTTCCATATTATATACCTTAGTAAGTATCGGAATCAGCGTTGGCCTTTATATGATTCACGAAAGCTACGGCTATGTGCGAGGTATTGAACTGGCTACGGAAAATATATCGTACCTATGGCTATACTCCATGATTGCCTTGTATTTTACATCGCCTGGTGAACACTACATCGGTGAAATCATTAACCGCATCAAACGGATTGGCATCACCCTTGTTACGTCTACGCTATACAACATTGTTATCATCATGAGTTTATGGTTCTTCTTCATCATCGTGGACCAACCATTCAACTTTGAAGAAACCATTTTTAAGGTACTCGCATCCATTAATATATTCATTTGTCTATCTATGGTATGTTCTTACAAAGAGGATCCCGCAGGTCCTCCAGCACCAAACTCATTTTTTACGGTTGTATTCGGCATCATCTTGCCAAAGGCGTCCATTATTACAGGCATTCTAGCTAATATCTATTTGGTCTTGATCCTGTTAGGGCTTCGAGAGGATACGCGTTTCTTCTACACCTACTATCCGTATGTAGCCATTTTCTACCTATTCTACTTGGCTAGCTTTAGATCTAGTGAAAGTAGCAGAACTCAGCAAATCTTGTGCTTCTTGTTCATTACGTTAACTACATTGTGCTTAGCCCTGATCGGTAAGCGTGTTATTAATGAACCAATTCTCTGGCTCAATACAATTTACGTGAGTGCATTCAATTTAATCTTCTTAGTACACAATATTTATTCTCTTGTGAAAGGTTTAAAACCTTCTGTACACACAACTGTTATGGCTCTAGCCTTAGGTGCTATTCTCTTGACACCATTCATAGGCTATACAACGTATCGTGAATTTGTTACGTATACTAAAGTTGATGGAGAATGGCATGCAAGCCTACCAATAGCAGCCACCTTTGATCCTAACTTCACAGACTACGGCACACCATATGTACCTGTAGACGATTTAAAACTGCCAGATACCAACCCAATAAACGGCAAACGAGTTGAATATATTAATTTTGATGCTATAACTGCACCAAAGGTTATTTCGATTGCAGGCTACGATAAATACATTGAAAACATCGAGTTAATTGTATACGAACAAGACCTTAAGGAATACCAAGTGGAAACTGCTAACTTCGACTCTATTTCCTTCAAATTCCTTAACCATGGCCTTGATCTAGAAGTATCTCTACCAAATGGTGTGACAGAGGTGCATCATATTTATGATAAATTCCTTACAGTCGATAAAACAGCTATCGATCCTGTCATTATAGAAGGCACTGGATACAAGCTATTGATTACGTCGTACTTCATAAACCAATTCGATACGCGTAAACTTAAATTTAATGTACTTTATAATTAAGCATATAATACAATATAGTAATAATTACAACATCATATATAATATGACAAAAGCAGTACCCCGGAAGGGGTACTGCTTTTATTCATCGATCTAACTTAGCTAGAATATGTTGAGCAAAGTCTTGGGCCGCTTTAAAATCGTCTTCATTTGGGTGTACTGCAGCTTGTTTGTGACGTGCATCGCGATCAGCAGATTGACCGTGGCTATGCCCTTTAGGAAACATCTTATACATCATTTCGATGACCTTAGGGTCTACCTTGCCTTGGCAGATGAAAGTCCCTACAGGCTCTACGCCATCGGGTAAACAATTTGCTGCATTGATTAAGCTCTCCTTAGCATGTGCCATTTGTGGTGGTACGCCTGCCGTTGCAAACAAGGCAATATGTGGATTATGTAATGTACCGAGTACATCACGAGCTTCTTTATTGGCTGTTCCTTTATCAACCCAGAATCCTACAAACACAAGATCGTAAGATGATAAATCGGACGGCAATTCTTTCATAGATACACATGGTGTACCTGCTGGCAATACACTAGTAATAGCCTCAGCTACTTGTTTCGTGTTCCCTGTAAGGGAAGAATATATAACAATAGACTTCATGTCTTACCTCCTAATTAATATATATCTATTATAGGACATGTATGACATGCTATTAATAAAATAAATCACAATAGTATAGAGAAGGATATAGAACGGAATTTTATATACTACCACGTACTATTTTACTATTCACAAAAGAGATACATCATTCAAAATCATCATATATGCTCTTTATATAGTACTTTCTAGCATTTATAACTATATCGATAAATTTAAGCATGCTATATTCATAAATTTCTAAATGTCAATATTGAATGTATAGAATTTTTTCGCTATAATCGTAACATAATGTATAAGCTTAATAAGAAAACTACCATATATTGTAGTTTTCTTATTTTTCTGATTAGACTTAACTTAAAGATATTTTATACTTTTCAGTCTAATCTTATATATGCTTAGATTAACAGTTTTATTACTTTTAAACTCAAGGGGAACAGTAATGGAGATTATGATCAAGAAACGGGATGGCCATTTCGAGCCTTTATCCGTTGAAAAAACGAAACGTATGATTGCCTTCGCATGTTTGGGGTTAGATTCTTGTGATCCACTAGAATTGGAAATGGATGCGAAGTTACAATTCGTTGATGGCATGACAACTAAAGAAATTCAAAAAACGTTAGTACAAACAGCTATCGAAAAGGTTATCTCTAAAAAAGACGACGGTTTCGGCAACCAAGTTAATAAAATGAACCAAGATTGGCAATTTGTAGCGGCTCGTCTATTCTTGTTCGATCTCTATAAAGAAGCAGCTATTACACGCCGTTACAAAGCATTCGGTTATGGCAACTTCCCAAATCTTGTACATATGCTTGTAGAAGAGAAAAAATACGCTGACTTCTTCGTTACTGAAT
Organism: uncultured Veillonella sp.; assembly: GCA_902466275.1. Classification (GTDB taxonomy): domain Bacteria; phylum Bacillota; class Negativicutes; order Veillonellales; family Veillonellaceae; genus Veillonella. Next base: position 4,194 of record CABQQJ010000089.1, read on the forward strand.
ATACAGCTGACGAATTGCAAGAGTTAGGCGATTACATCAAACCTAAGCGCGACTATCTCTTCAACTATGAAGGTCTCAAATTATTGGCTGACCGTTACTTGGTAAAAGGTTTTAACAAAGAAATCTTTGAATTACCTCAAGAACGTTTCATGGCTATCGCAATGCATTTGGCTCTTGTAGAAGGGGAAAATAAAGTAGAATACGCTAAGAAATTCTACGATTTGATGAGTCAATTAAAAATGACGACAGCTACACCTACTTTGGCAAATGCTGGTACACCATTCCACCAATTGTCCTCTTGCTTTATCTCTGGTGTAGATGATAACTTATGGTCCATTTACGACGTAAATAGCAAGTTCTCTCGCGTATCTAAACACGGTGGTGCTCTTGGTATCTACCTTGGTAAAGTTCGTGCATTGAACTCCGATATTCGCGGTTTCAAAAACTCCTCTGGTGGCGTTATTCCTTGGATTCGCTTGTACAATGATACAGCTGTTGCAGTAGACCAATTGGGTAAACGTAAAGGCGGCGCTACAGTAACACTTGATATTTGGCACAAAGACTTCTATGAATTCGTAGAACTTCGTACAAATAATGGTGATGATCGTCGCAAAGCGCACGATATCTTCCCTGCTATCTCCGTTCCAAATATCTTCATGGAACGTATGTTAGCTCGTGAAAACTTCACCCTCTTTGACCCTCATGAAATCTTGGCTGTAAAAGGCTATTCCTTAGAGAATTACTTCGATACAGATGACAAAAAAGAGTTTACTAAACGCTATATCGAATGTGAACAAGATCCTAACTTACACGGCATCGAAGTACCAGCATTAGACATGATGAAAAAAATCATGCGCTCCGCTGTTGAAA
>CABQQJ010000090.1 GCA_902466275.1 uncultured Veillonella sp.
TATTGCAGAAACAGGTAAAGATGTGGATGCATACATTGCTATGTTAAATGATGTACAAGTTGCTCAGAAATCTTCTCGTGCAGAGGTGCTTAGTTATTCTAAAGACCAATTGATTGACTACATCGTTCATACCTATCATCGAGAACAATTGAATATGATTGATGAAATTGACCAAGGATTGGCAAAACTACTAAATGTACATTATGACCATCATGGTGAGGAATTGACAAAGATTTATCAAACCTTTTTGCAACTCAAATCCGCTCTTGTACCTCATTTCCGGCATGAAGAACATGTAGACTTCCCTGAGTTTAAAGCGGGTAAACCCGTAGACTTTGATGAACTTCGGGCTGAACACGAAGCTGCAGGTGTACTTTTGGAATCCTTAAGTGCATTGACCAACCAGTACACAGCACCAGCAGATGGCTGTGCTACTTATGTGTATGTATTTAAGACCATGAAAGCCTTAGAAGAAGGCCTTCATGAACATATTTTCTTAGAAAATTCTGTTTTGTTTGACATGAAATAGATTATAATATCATCTGTATAACGACAAGGCTCTATTGCAAAATGGACCCTTGTATGTAGTAAAGACACCAATTGAATGGTTGGTGTCTTTTGTTATCTTGAGAATCATGAGTTTGTAGCTATAGTATGGGAGAAATACATCATTTGCGTAAATTCATATAGAAGGTGTATGATTAAGTTAACTATATTTGATTAATATCTTTAATCAATATATTGAGTAAATGCACTTGATATATACAGGTGTAGGTATGTTTGAAGTCGTGAAAAGGAGAGGGCTATGATTTCTGTATTCGACACAAATCCTGTTGTTTTTGAAAGTACGGATCGTATATTGACGGTTAGTTACAATGGTGTACTCTGTAAAGATTCGAATGGACAAGTTATAACTGACATTGATTTTGATGATGTAAATGAGCTTCATCTTACAAGATATTTAAATTCAAATAGTAACTATTCGATTATATTTAGAGACCATAATTGGAAAAATATAGAAGGTCAAGATTTAGATACTGACCGTACAGATTATAATACTGGTCATAATATTCGTGAAACCAAAGCAATCATTGCTGCTTTTGCTCGCCATAAATTGACAGCGGACTTCCCTGCGAATTTAGATACTCTTCAATTGCCACTAGATTACTCCTATATGGGTAAACGAGAAATTACTATTAAAAACGGTGTTATTTCGAATGGTAAGGTAGATATTCCTATTAATGAAATTCGTCGCGTAGTGTGTGCATCTAATGGTACAATTAGTAAACTATTAGTATATAAAGAAGAAAAACCTAGTTCTTTCTTTAAAAAGATTTTCGACAAATGTGATATGAAAATTACGTTGAATGCCATTACGTTGCCTTTGTTGGAAGCTATCGTAACGCGCAATACAGGTCATGGTATCGATTTCACTCGTGGTAATGGCTTTGATCAAAAAGATTCCAATTATATTATCATTCGCTATCTTGATTCTGGATTCTTCCTTGAAAAAGATGGTACAGCAACAACAGAATGGCAAAAAACTGCGGCGGAAACAACGGCAAAATTTAATTATGATGTGAAAACATTATTAGTGTAATAAAGATTTTTAATTTAAATTAGGAGATTCCATGTCTGTATATCAATTTTCCCTGCCTACTAAGTCTGGTGAATTACAATCCTTACAAACTTATGAAGATAAAGTTCTTATCATTGTTAATACGGCAAGTAAATGTGGATTTACTCACCAATATGAGGGTCTAGAGGCTCTTTATAAGCAATATAAAGAGCAAGGATTAGAAATTATTGCTGTTCCTTCCAATCAATTTGGAGAGGAAGAACCTGGTTCTAATAACGAAATCCAATCTTTCTGCAAATTGAATTACGGTGTTACTTTTACCGTTATGGGGAAAGCAGATGTACGCGATGAAAGTGCCTTAGACCTTTTTAAATACATGATACGAGAACAACCATTCCAAGGCTTCCCATCTAGTGATAAAACTGAAATGCTTACAGATTATCTCAATGGTATCGATCCTAATTATTTAAAGGACGATGAGGTAAAGTGGAACTTCACTAAGTTTGTTATAGATCGTAAAGGTAATGTGGTAGGGCGCTTCGAGCCTGTTGTAAAACCGATGGAAATGGAAGCTTTCATTAAAAAAACTCATTTAGTAGAGTCATTAGTATGGTAAAGAAAAGAACCGCTAGTTTTTGTAACTAGCGGTTCTTTTGCATAAATAAATATATATATATATATTTATTTTTGTTTATACATAGTAATGTAAGGTTTTATGTGAATAGGAAATAAAATTTCCTAGGAGATTTTTGTATCTTTATGGGCTTAAAGTATGTTTTGAGGCTCATCCTCAAAGATAAATCCCGTCATCGATAGGGAGCCCAAACTATAGGTTTGATTAAATACAGTCGGTTTTGCACTTTCACTAGCACCCATAATATAGATTAATGGCAGATAGTGATCTGGTGTAGGTGCAGCATAGCTAGCCTGAGGATGTCGAGTGTAATTAACAATAGCATCTATATCGTTTTTTAAGACGGCCTTAGAAATATATTGGTCAAACTCAATTGTGGCAGAGGTGCCGGATGGATTATCCCATTCTATGCGTCTTAGATTATGAACGATATTACCACTGCCCATGATAAGATAGCCTTCATCGCGTAATGACTGAAGCTTTGTTCCTAGTTGATAGGCTTCTTTTGGGCTTAGGTGTTTGTTGATAGATAGTTGGACAACTGGAATTGATGCATCAGGGAACATGTGAACTAATACGGTCCACATGCCGTGGTCGATGCCCCAAGTGTCATTTATAGAAACGGAGTTACCCAGTAATTTTTGTACTTCTTTCGTTAAATTGCTGTCACCTTTTGCAGGATATACAACTTCGTAGAGTTCCTGCGGAAATCCATACATATCGTAAATTTGTTTTGGATTCTCTGCGCTTTGAATGTAGGTGTCATCTGCATACCAATGGGCAGAGATGGCAAGTATAGCTTTTGGTTTGCCATAGTTGTTGATTATATTTTGTCCTACACTTTTGAAAGTAGTTGTTGTTTCTGTATGTTCTAAGGCCATCATGGGACTGCCATGGCCTACGAATAATGTTGGCATGCGTTTCATAATATCACCTAATCCTTCAATTGATAATGTGTAATCTGTTTAATGCTGTAAAATTGATACAATTGTTTAGCTATAAATGTTGATGACTAAATCTAATAGTTATTGATTCACCAACCGATAATTGTATTTAGTTAGTGAGTTTATTATATATTGGTGCAAATATTTTGAATAGTAGAATTATTTAAGATAGGTACTATCAAATATGATAGAATTGTGATATTTACTGATTAAAAATTTTTCAAAAATTTTTGTACCCTAAAAAATGATACTATAAAATACTTGCAATTCTAAAAAATTGTGATATGATTTGAACTACATTAAGTGGAAATATTTCTAATACCGAAATAGAAATTGTAGTGTAGCTATAAAGAGTAGCTTAGTTATAGATGTTAATTTTGTTATAACAAGCTACTTAAGCTAGATATATAAGGAGAATGACAATGGCAGAGCAACTTGTAAATGTTCATGATTTAGTGGGCCGCTGTCCCTATGCAACGAGCCAAAAGTTATTAGCCGGCAAATGGTCTTTATTGATCATGCATGAATTATCTGAAGGTCCTGTGCGCTTCCGTGAGTTAGAGCGCCGCTTATATCCAATTACGCAAGCCACACTCACTAGAGCATTGCGCCAATTAGAGGATGATGGCCTTGTACATCGTGAAGTATATGGAACCATTCCACCAAAGGTTGAATATAGCCTTACCGAAGTGGGAGCTGGTTTTAAAACTGTATTAGCTTCCCTTGAAAACTGGGGTAACCAATATATCGACTATATGAAAGCCGCTGGCCGCATCTAAGAAATGCCAGCGGCATTTCTGCCCTTATTATGATACATATGGGGCACTATATATTTGATAAGACTTTAAAAAAGTCCTTTATATGTGTCATGAATAGCCATTTGTTTATGCCATGTATTTAGAAAAATATGGTATAATAAAAAATACGAATGATATAAATTCTCAATAAATTAGAGGTATTGATAATAATGTTAAATGTTACTTTTTTAGCTCATAGCGGCTTCCTCGTAGATGATGGTAAGCGTTGCTATGTGTTTGATTATTATAAAGATCCTAATAATATAGTTTGGCAATTAGCTAAACGCGGTCGTGAGCTTTGGTTCTTTGTGAGCCACACTCATGGTGATCACTTCAATCCGTCTATTACGGAGTTTGATGGGCCCCAAACTCGTTATATTTGCCATCAAGATGTACCGTTAGAGGGCAAGGTGAAGAAATGTATTACCATGCGCCCTGGCCAAGATGCTACACTTGATGATGTAGGCATCCATATGTATGGTAGTACCGATGAAGGCGGTTCTTTCTACGTAAAGACAAATACTGCCAATATTGATTCTGATTCTATCTTCCACGCCGGTGACCTCAATTGGTGGCATTGGCTTGGCGATACGCCGGAGAATAATGCTGATGCAAAGCGTATGGCATGGCGTGAGTTCAAAGAATTGGATGGTTTGTCTGTCGATGTAGCGATGTTCCCTGTAGATAATCGTTTGGAAGACGCTATGGAGTGGGGCGCCATTGAGTTTTTACGCCGCGTAGAGGTGAAAAAAGCTTTTATTCCTATGCATCTAAATGGTCCACTATGGACGCCATCCGTGTATTTTAAAGCGCTCTTTGGTGATGTCCCTGTATGGGAACCTCAAAAAGAAGGCGATGAATGCACATTTTAACTGAAGTGTTAATCGGATGCTCTAGCAGATGATGGATACACATATTAAATATACTTTCACAAGTTGTTGTAGTATGTGAAAGTTCGTGGCCTCTATGGTCACTACGTTATATGGGGAGAGTCTGTATACGTAATTTAGTAAGTTAGGATCAAGTGATGATGAAAACTAAACCAGTGGCAACCACCCTGTTG
>CABQQJ010000091.1 GCA_902466275.1 uncultured Veillonella sp.
ATTGATGAATTGCGAGAGCGTTTAACTGAGTATTGTAAAAAGATTGTTAGTGCCGACGAATATATTCCTGTAGTGACCATTGATGCGGAACTACCTGTTGATGATATCGATGTTGATATTATTGACCGCGTATCAGCCCTTGAACCTTATGGTATGGCTAATAGTACGCCGGTCTTTGCCGTTATGGAAGCAACGGTACAAGATATTATGCTTATGGGGCAGTTAAAAAATCATTGTAAGGTGATTTTAGAAACCTCAAGTGGTACATTAGATGCCATTGCTTGGAATCGTCCCGATTTGTTTAAAACCATATTTGTTGGAACTGTGGTAAAAGTAGCCTTTTCCTTACAAAAGAATGAATGGCAAGGGATGGTTTCTCCACAGCTTATGATCCAAGCTATTGAACCGTTGAATGAAGAGCCTATTACACTTTCAACAGAAGGGCTTAGAGCAATGTATGTCATAGTCAAACAAGCTATGCGTGGTCGTAGTCAATCGGTTTACAATGTGGAACAAGAAATTTTGCGCCGCAAGCCGGCAGATCAAAATAATCGTAGTGCCCTTACATCCTTAGATGTTTTTAAGGAGTTGGGCATCATCGAAGAATATACAAGTGATGATGGTCAATTAATGCTAAGATGGAATGCCGTTGAAGGAAAATTAGATCTTGTCACATCCGTAACATTCCTTACTTATAGTGTATAGGAGGTGACACCATGACAACTGTAAATGAAGAAGGCAAAGCTTTGGTGGAACAAAGTACGTTTGATAAAAGTAAAGCCTTAGCTGAGTTTATGGAGTATATCCATACGTATTTAACAGATGATGAGTGTGACCAAGTATTGAAAGCTTTTGAGCTTGCTGATAAGGCTCATGAAGGTCAGTTTAGAGCTTCTGGTGAACCGTATATCATGCATCCACTAGCTGTAGCTGATATTTTGGCACATTTACAAATCGACCATATTACACTCATGGCAGCTCTTATGCATGATGTGGTTGAAGATACATCTTACTCGAAGGAAGACCTAGAGGAGATGTTTGGCTCTGAAGTAGCATTCCTCGTTGATGGGGTAACAAAATTAAACCAATTCCAGTATGAAACAAAAGAAGATCGCCAAATGGAAAACTATCGAAAGATGATTTTAGCCATGGCGAAGGACGTACGTGTCGTAGTTATTAAATTGGGTGACCGCTTACATAATATGCGTACCTTAAAGCATATGCGTAGTGATAAGCAAAAGCGTATTGCTAAGGAAACCCTAGAAATCTTTGCACCTTTGGCACATCGTCTTGGTATCTTCAATGTGAAATGGGAGTTGGAAGATTTATCCTTCCGTTATTTAGAGCCGGAAAAATACTATGATCTAGTCGATCAAATGAAACAAAAACGCCAAGCTCGTGAAGACATTGTAAATGATACGATGAGTCAACTCACTAAGGCTTTAGGCGAAGCTCATATCAAGGCGGATATCAAAGGTCGTCCAAAACACTTCTACAGTATTTATAAGAAGATGAAAAAGGATAATCGTGATTTATCCCAAATTTATGATTTGCTTGCCGTTCGTGTAATTGTTGATAGCATTCCTGATTGTTATGCGGTACTTGGCATTGCACATAGCTTGTGGAAGCCATTGCCTTATCGGTTCAAAGATTATATTTCCATGCCGAAGTCTAATATGTATCAATCTTTACATACAACCGTTATCGGCACGATGGGGCAACCTGTAGAAATTCAAATTCGTACCTGGGAAATGCACCGCGTATCTGAATATGGTGTGGCTGCTCACTGGCGATATAAAGAAGGAAATAAAAACGGCGATAAAGAATTCGATCAAAAGGTTGCATGGCTGCGCCAGGTTCTTGAATGGCAAGATACGAGTAATCCAACGGAACTTGTTAACGCTTTAAAATTAGACGTTTTCTCTGGCGAAGTATTTGTATTTACGCCAAAGGGCGACGTTGTTAAGTTGCCAATAGGCTCTGTACCGCTCGACTTTGCCTATCGAGTTCATACCGATGTAGGTCATCATTGTGTAGGTGCTAAGGTAAACGGCAAAATTGTACCGCTGGATTATACCTTGCAAAATGGTGATATTGTTGATATTATCACATCCAAAACAGGTCGTCCTAGCCTCGACTGGTTGAATATCGTAGGTTCTTCTGAAAGCAAGAGCAAAATTCGCAATTGGTTCAAGCGCGAAAATAAAGCTGAAAATATTGAAAAAGGTTTAGACTCTCTTGAAAAAGAAGCGAAACGATTGAATCATAATTGGAAAGAATTATGTGCAGACAACCGTTTACAACATGTAACGAAACAACTTAAAGCCGGTACAGAAGAGGAAATGTTTGCAGCCTGTGGCTATGGCGGCATTCCTGTAAGCACTGTTCTTTTGCGTTTAATTGAACTTTATAAAAAGTCTAAAGAGGTAGAGGAATCTAAGCGCAGCACAGAGCAAATTATCGAGAAATTAAAATCTCAAGGACAAAAGAAAACTAAAAATGGCACTGGTGTTCTCGTAAAAGGTGAAGCTGGTGTGATGGTGCGTATGGCAAAATGCTGTAATCCTGTACCTGGTGATGATATTATAGGTTACATAACCCGTGGTCGTGGCGTTTCTATTCATCGCTGTGATTGCCCTAGCATGGGCCATTCTCCTGAAGACTTGGAGCGTATGATAGAAGTCTCTTGGGACGGTTCTTCTGGCGAATCTTTCCACGTAGGCATTGATATTCAAGCTTATGATCGAGCTGGTATTCTCATGGAAGTTATGGCGGTGCTTTCAGAATTGAAAATCACCATTACTAACATCAATGCTAAGGTTCAAGAAGATACAAAAAATGTAAGCATCAATTTGGTGGTTGATATCCGCGATATTTCACAACTAGATTTCGTAATGACTAAATTGCGTCGTATTCGTGAAGTTTATACTGTTCAACGTAGTAAAGGAGGGGCTTAATGAGCGAACAACAATTAGTGCTTATGCGCATGCCTTTAGGTCCACTAGGAACAAATTGCTATGTTATCGGTGATAAAGCGATAGGTGAAGCTTTCATTATCGATCCTGCAACAGCTGAAGTACTAGATGCGCTAAAAAAACATGACTTAAAGCCTAAGGCGGTTGTACTGACACATGGTCATGGAGATCATATTGGTGGTATTCAAGAGATTGTGAATACCTATCACGTACCTGTATATATTCATAAGGGCGATGTACCGTATTTATCTGATCCTGAACTTAATCTTAGTGCTTATAGCAATCCAACGCCAATTATGGTAAAAGCGGAAATCATTGAGGTTAAACAAGGTGATCACATTACATGTGGTGATATTGATCTTGAGGTGCTTGAAACACCAGGTCATACGCCAGGAGGTGTGTGTTATTACATGGAAGGTCTTGTGTTTGTAGGGGATACTTTATTTAGAGATTCCGTAGGCCGTACAGATTTTCCAAATGGCTCTTATGAGACTCTGATATCATCTATTAAGACTCAGCTTTATACATTGCCTGATAATACAATGGTGTATCCTGGTCATGGACCGGAAACAAATATAGGGTATGAAAAACAATACAACCCATTCGTTGGTCAGTAGGTTTAAAAGAATTATTTTTTACAGTCGAGGGGAAATTTATCATGAACACAACATTAGAAAAATTAAAAGAACGCATTAAAGACAAAAAATATAAATTGACTACACAACGTCAAACAATTTTACAAGCCTTCATCGATGCAGATGAAAACCATTTGAGCGCTGAAGACGTATATGTACTTGTAAAAGAAGTAGCTCCTGATATCGGCTTAGCTACTATTTACAGAACACTTGATCTATTCACTGAACTTGATTTGTTAAAACGCCTTGATTTCGGCGATGGTCGTAACCGTTACGAATTAAATGATGAAGAGTTCGCTCATTTCCATCATCATTTGATTTGCGTAAAATGTGGTAAAGTATCCGAGTTTGAAGATGACATGCTTGAAACATTGGAGTCTATCATCGCTAAGAAATTAAACTTCCGTACCATTGATCATCAATTGAAAGTATATGGTTACTGTAGCGATTGCCAAAATCATATGACTGAAGCAGAATTAGAAAAGCTTGAGCGTATGTCCCATCATGGTTAATGGATATCTATATACGGGTCCATTACCACTTGGCTCCGTAGTAGCTCATAACTGTGGCGCGGCAGGACTCTTTTCTGATAAGGTACATCCAGAGGTTATCCTTGAAGCGCATGAAATGGAAGGGATGTACACATTAACTGTTACTATTGGTGATTCGGTTCAGATTTTTGAAGGACCTGTTTCCTCTATGGGGCGTCGTCAAATTGGACAAGCCTTGTTGCGCTATTTGCGTGAATATCAAGGCTTACCTGCTGAGGCTCCATGGGGAACCATGGTAGGTGTGCGCCCTACAAAGCTACTACATAAATATATAGATACATATGGCTCTGTCCACGCAGCAACTCGTCACATTAGGGACGAGTTTTCTGTGTCTATGGAAAAGCTTGCTACTTTGGGGGCTATTGGCGAATATCAACGTCCGTTTCTATCTGATACAGACGATAAAAAGGTAAGTCTCTATTGTGGTATTCCTTTCTGCGATACGCGTTGCGTATATTGCCCGTTTCCATATGGTCTCTATCAGGATTATGCTGGTAAAAGTCAATTTCTAAGTGCTTTAAACCGTGATATAGAAGATATGAAAGCTATTATCCAATCTTATAATCTAACCGTAGATACCCTCTATATGGGCGGTGGTACTCCGACAGTGCTAGAGGATGAAGACTTTCACCAGGTCCTAAAACAGTTATCTCTACTCGTATCTGAAGGACATGAATTCACTGTAGAGGCCGGGCGGCCAGATTCTGTTAATCCTACTAAGCTACGTTCCATGCTTGAGCTAGGTGTGAATCGCATTAGCATTAACCCGCAAACGATGCAAGATAATATTTTGCGTCGCATTGGACGCGGTCATAGCGTACGGGATGTTGATGAACTTTTACAATATGTAAAA
>CABQQJ010000092.1 GCA_902466275.1 uncultured Veillonella sp.
GTACGACAAAACTAGAATTGGTATCTGCAGACTATCTAGACTTCAAGCTAAAGCAAATTATTTAAGGAGAGACCATGAGTCGCATTCACAAAGAACATTTACAAGCCGGCTATATCTTTGGTGATGCCGTCAACCAAGAATATATATACTTGCCTTCTGGTGAGGTAGGCACGGAGCATCCGTTAGCAGTCCTAGAAACACCAACGAAGCGCGAAGATATTACATTGGACGAAGCCGTCCATATGATTGATACCCTAACACTAAAACGTTGTAGCCATCCTACACTAGGTAAAAAATCATTTTAATAACGCAATCAATAATGCAATTAATTGAACAAAGGAGGCTGTTTATCACAGCCTCCTTTGTTTTTTCTTTAGTTTATACAAGAACTATTTTGTTGTCTTCCTTTTAGTTTAAAAGGTTAATTCATGACAAGTAATTACTTCGCATTACGCTCGATATGACTACCATAAACATCTCTGTAATCATTAGTTTGCTTATTGTCTTTATTGTTTACACGAAGTCGTTCTACCTTATGACGATCATTGTCTTTACCAGAGATTCGATCCACACGAGTGCGATCCAAGTCACGAAGACGAGCCAATTCAGGATTAAATTCGTTAATTGCACGTCCCATTTTGCCATCAATTGGAGCACCCAATTGTAAAGCACGGTAAATGATTGCGGCATACTCATAACGAGTCATTGCGCGATCGCCTTTAAATTCGCCATCAGGATAGCCTTCAACAAGACCTTTATCAGCCAAGTCTTTTACATATTCATAAGCCCAGTGATTAGCTGGTACATCAGGGAAGTTCACATCTTTCATTTCATACTGAGGAGCCATTCCCATGGATGCCTTCATTTGTTGAATCTCTACATTTTGGGCTTTTACAATGGCCTTTAAGTCTTGAACCTCTTTAGCCAAAGCTACTCTAGATGTAGATACACCATTTTTTTGACCTAATTTAAATGAAACGCCAGCATTGACCATGTTTTCACCGTTACCCATGGATCCAGCTACGCTGAACATAGTGTCTTCATTTGGTCTGTAGAAAGCACCTAATGCCATCGCATTTTCACCGGCATAGTTACCGTAACCAGCCGCAAAATTCCATTTATCATCAGGATCAAAATCCAATGGATGAATAGCCGCTAATGCAGCCGCACCAGCACCAACTTTTCCTATTTTGCTATTTAATAGGTTCACACCATTACTAATACCGCTAGTAGCTTGATACAATTGGCTACCATTAACGGCATCTTTAGATGTAGCGGATACTTCACCATCGGCTACATTAGTGATTTTATTGCCACCATTATTTAGACCTTTATTGTCCAAAGAAACATTACCAAATTTAACTTTATCTACAGATACTTTGTAATCAGTACCACCAGCAGCATTTGTGCTTGTAGTTACAGTTACATTATTACCTGCAGAAATGCTAGTATGTTTTTTAGCTTCTTTTAATGCTTCTGTGGCTAAAGTCTTATTATATTCAATACGACGTTCATGACTTTCGATACGCTCACTATGATTTTCAATTCGAGCATCATGATTATCAACACGATTATCTAAATAATCTAAACGCTTATCTTGATTGTCAATACGTTTTTCTTGATTATTCATACGTTCAGTTTGATTTTTTAATTGAATGTCATGATTTTGAATTTGATCTTCATGACGAAGTAAATCAGCATCTTGACGAAGATTTTCTTTAGTTAAACGAGTAATTTGATTATCATGATTTACAATTAATTTATTATGTTTTTCTAATTCTTGACTATGTCCATTTAAAATATCTTCATGTTTTTGTAAGACATCTGTATGATCTTTTAATTTTCGTTCATTGTCGGCAATTTTTTCTTTATTTTTATCGATTTCATTAATATTATTTTGAATTAATGTATTGTGATTATTAAGAATTCCGCCCACTGTATTTGCTACTGCATATAATTGACTACCATTTATAGCATCCGTGCTATCAGAAGATACTTTCCCAGATGCTACATTAATCACCTGACGTTCTTTACCAGATGCACCAACACTCGTAACGCCGTTACGAGCTGACCCTACCCCAGCAAAGCCGGAATAGTTAATACCATTTATATTAGCTTGTGTTTCTGTTGTGGCAGCTCTATCGGTAGATGCATTGCCTAAGAGAACACTATTTCCTTGTGTTGACGTCACATTACTGCCCAGTACATATGTATTTGCTTGCGCTACGTCATTTCTAACCCCAAAAGCGCCAGAATCAATGCCAGAGACAGAATTACTGCTACCAATTCCAACTCCACCACGTGCAGTAATCGTATTACCTGAACCTAGTGCAACAGCATTTGCAGCACCAGCATTAGCATTATTACCTACAGCAGTTGCACTCTCTTCAGCTTTTGCATTATATCCAACAGCTACTGAACGATTTCCCTTTGCTCTAGCATCATTACCATATGCTGAAGAGAAATTACCAGATGCCTCAGCATTAAAGCCAGTAGCGGTACTTGAAATACCACTAGCCTTTGTGCTATTGCCAACCGCTGTAGAAGCTTCAGCAGATGCTTTAGCGGATGAACCAAAGGCATTTGAATTACGCCCTGAAGAAACTGATCCATGACCTATTGCAGTAGCATTTTCACCTTCTGCTCGTGCACTCCGACCAATAGCATTAGTATTATTAGCAGTTGCCTGTGCACTTCGTCCGATAGCTAGTGAAGTCTCACCAGATGCGGTAGAAGACTGTCCTACAGCAGTTGAATATGAACCGGATACCGTATTTCTAAAACCTACTGCTAAACTATGGTCACTGGTAACCGTATTTTCATCACCAAAGTGACGTGAATACTCTGTCGGATTTCCTTGTGCTTCTACATGTAATACAGTTCCCGTACCTAACGCAAGTAGTATTGCCAATGATAATGCAACTTGTTTGCTTTTCATCGTTTACTATTCCTCCCTACATCTAAAATTATAAATACAACGGATAATATATTATCATTTATAATATATATTCAACAAAACTCAGCATAAAATATGTCCATTATTAAATAATGTATTATCATTATCCTTAACTATTATTGTACTTTAAATATTAAATGAAGTAAACGATTTTTTAACAAAATAGATAAAATTATCAATTTTATCGATAGATAAAAATTCTACCAAATTCATCATACTATAAATTAATAGCATAGTAACAATATAAGGAGATAAGATTTATCTTATCTCCTTATATTGGCTATATTAACTATATTCATTATATTAGCTATACTAATTATTCTAGTTATATTGTTTGCTTTAGCTATATTACTTAGAATAGCTATATTAGTTATTCTAACTATTCTAGTTATACTAGCCTATTAGCCCAAGAATCCTCCATGACCCATAGTTATACAATCTTCTTTGGTGATTTCATCATCTGCGATGAGGCGTGGCACAATTTCATCAAAAGCAGTCGGTTTACTGAACAATACGCCCCCTGGCACACCAAGAATTGGTGTGCCATCTGCACAGTAAGCAATGCAAACCATGGATCCTGGTAATACAGGTAATCCATAGGTAACAACGCGATCTGCATAGCGTTTAATGGCTCCTGGGGTGAGATCATCTGGGTCAACGCTCATACCACCGGTACAGAAAATAATATCTGCGCCTGCTGCTTTCACCTTGTCGATAGCCGCCACGATATCGTCTGTACTATCCGTTACAATTTCGTGAGCTACCTTTGTAACACCAAATTCAGCACAACGTTCTTCAATGATTGGTGTGAAAGCATCTTTAATACGACCTTCAAATACTTCAGAACCAGTCGTAACGATACCCATTGTTTTGCGTACGAATGGTTTTACATTGAGTAAAGGATGACCATTAGCGATTTTCTTCGCATCCTCTACTTGTTGTTCCTCTAATAACAATGGAATACAACGCATGCCTGCTAATTTATCGCCTGCTTTCACAGGTGTATTATTAAATTTTGTTACAATAGTCAACTCACCAATGCTATTGATAGCATGTAATCGGTCTACATCGACCTTGAAAAGGCCATCTACATCCGCAATGGCTTCAATTTTACCTTGCGCCATAGGGCCATCATGCATGTTTTCGCCGCCTGCCATATGATACAAAGCACGAGCTACATCCTCTTCGTGCAAGAAACCTTCATCTTCTGGTTCCATCACAAAGATATGCTCCTTACCAAGGTCTAATAATTTTGGAATATCCTCTTCTGTGATAACATGGCCACGGCGGAAGGGCGTGTCTTTCACCTCACCGATGACGATTCTTACAATATCGTGTAATAATGTGTGCCCTACGGCATCTTGTGTTCTAATAGATTTCATAATATCTCCCAAGTCATTAATAACAAAATACGTTACTGTATAACATCAAAATGTATTTAATACTATTATTCAATGTTAATATGTTTAAATACTACAGAGTAGACGCACTACTAGCATACCAACCCAACAGAGGATTAAGCCCCCCACGACTTGTACTACACCGTACCATAATGCTTGTACATAGGATTCAGCAATCATAAGCTGTAGCATTTCAAAGGCAAAGGTTGAGAAGGTGGTAAATGCACCTAGCCCACCTACAACGAGGAAAAATCTCGCCCACTGAGGTAGATCTGGCTTTTGCATATAAAGGCCTAAGACTAAACCGATAATGAGGCAACCAACGAGGTTTACTACTACCGTACCATACGGAAAAGAGCTGACCTTTGTCATAACCCATTCACCGAGAGCCATACGGCATAAGGCCCCAGTGGCGCCACCGAGGGCAACGGCTATGTATTTTTCCATATTGCCTCCTCTACTCAAGATAACATACTAGATGTTATGATCCCATTACTATAGCATACATGTAATACTACTTTCACAATTCGTGTAATTATCTGTAATAGCCGATAATTATCTAGTTTTCTATATTAGTCAGATGCTAATAATCTCAGTATACTATATTTAGAGAGTAGGGAAAAGGAA
>CABQQJ010000093.1 GCA_902466275.1 uncultured Veillonella sp.
GAGTGCAGGCTATATGCCAGCTTCACTATTAAAGAAAATTGAAGGGCGTCGTGCTATTTGGATTCACGCCGCTTCTGTAGGGGAAATTGTGGCTACCAGTCCATTGGTAAAAGAAGTCAAAAAGGAGTTTCCTGAAGCTGTTGTGGTCGTGTCTGTAGTTACTGCTACTGGTCATGCTATGGCTCATCGTATCATTCCTGAAGCCGAAGGAATTATTTTCTTTCCCCTTGATTTACCATATTTAACTCGTAAAATTTTACATATTATTAAGCCGATTACTATTTTACTTGTAGAAACTGAAATCTGGCCAAATTTCTTGCGTATCGCCGAATCGGAAAATATTCCAGTTATGATGGTTAATGGACGCATTTCAGATCGCAGTATGAAACGTTATAAGTATATCAGTGCTTTTACGCGTGAAATGTTACGTTCTATTGAGCGTTTCTGCATGCAGTCCAAATTTGATGCGGCGTATATTGAAAGTTTAGGTGCTCATACACCTGATATTACCGTAACAGGTAATATGAAATACGATCAAACATATGCCACCGTATCATATGAAGAAAAACAAGCTCTTCTCGATGAATTTGGCTTTGGGAATAATCATCCTATCATTATTGCAGGTAGTACTCACAAAGGTGAAGAAGAGGCTATTTTTGAAACTTTCAAGCAAGTATTGAAAGCGTATCCACAAGCTCGTTTATTGATTGCACCTCGTGAGATTTATCGCGGTCATGATGTGCAAAATATTGCAAAGCGTTATGAATTGAGTGCTATTTGTCGTAGCGATATGAAGGAGCCTGTTCACGAAGGCATTCCCGTTGTTGTTTTAGATACCATTGGTGAACTTGGACGACTGTATAGCTTAGGCGATATTATCTTTGTTGGTGGTTCCCTTGTTAAAACTGGAGGCCATAATATTTTGGAACCAGCTGCACATGGTAAGCCAATTTTGGTTGGGCCTCATATGTTTAACTTTAAAGAAATTTTCGCCTTATTAAACTCTCGAAATGCTTGTGAGCAAGTGAAGAATGGAAAAGAGTTAACCGCTATGGTCTTGCGGTTATGTAATGATAGAGACTTGGCTAAAAAGATGGGGCAAAACTGCCTGGATATCATTAAAGAAAATCGTGGTGCTACGCGACGTAATACACAAGAGTTGCGTTTGCTATTTGAGAAACATCAAATTATTCCGTAGTAAGACTAAATTTGTAGATTAGTTTACTGTATTACATAATAGGAGGCGTCACCTATGAGTGGGGAAGCATTATTCAAATCCATCGTTAGTGGTGAAGATCAATCCGTATTAGGTGATATAGCTCGCTCCAGTTTAGGCCTTTTGAGTAAAGGTTATGAGAAGGCTGTATCAATACGCAATGCTCGATTTGATGAGGGTAAAGGCGTTACGAAAGTTACAGTGCCTGTAATCAGCGTTGGCAACATTACGGCTGGTGGTACTGGAAAAACACCGATGGTGCGATTTATTTGTGATGTGCTTACTCAGAAAGGCCTTCATCCTACTGTTCTTAGTCGTGGGTACCGTGCAGAAGATAATAACAAAAATATTATTATTTCTAAAGACGGAACAATGCTTGTAGAGCCATCTATCAGTGGTGATGAGGCTTGGTTACTGGCTAAGGTTTTACAAAAATCTAATGTAATCATTGGACGTGAACGTTCCAAATCTGCAGAAATCGCTATTAATGAGCTAGGTGCCGATTGTCTTATTATGGATGATGGCTTTCAACATCGTGCACTAGCAAGAGATATTGATATTGTACTAATTGATGCATCCAATCCGTTTGGCTATGAACATGTGTTACCACGGGGACTATTACGTGAACCCCTTAGTGGTTTACAGCGCGCGGATATTATCGTTCTTACTAAGGTTGATCAAGTAGCACCAGGTATTGTATCCGGCATTCGAAAGCGATTAACTCAGATGATTCCCAATATACCTGTCTATGAAACAACACATAAACCGCAATTTATGTACACCTTAGATGAGTGGGCTAATGGTTTTGTTGGGGCTTCTGTAGATGCTTACAAGGAACAACGCATTATGGCTGTAAGTGGAATCGGAAACCCTCAATCCTTTACACAAACGTTAACTGATGTAGGGTATAACGTTGTTCATACCTTGCCATTTGGAGATCATCATGACTTTTCAAATGATGATGTAGTTGAGATTTGGAAACAAGCATTTGCTCATCAAGCTGATGCTATTTGTATTACAGAAAAGGATGCAGTTAAGTTAAGTCAGTTGCATGCAATTGAAGACTTAAAAATACCGATTCTAGTGCTATCTATAGGGATTGAATTTGTTTCTGGAAAACAAGAATTCATAGAAAATTTAGAGATTTAGTGTATAATAATAAGATACACGAATAACAGAAATGGGGTTTTATCGTGAAGTTTGGATGTGTTATTCCTGCGCGTTATGGTTCTACAAGATTACCAGGCAAACCATTAGCTGATATTGCAGGTAAACCTATGATTGAACGGGTTTATGCAAGGGTATCACAAGCTACAAAGACAGTATGTACAATTGTAGCCACTGATGATAACCGCGTATATTCTGCAGTACAACAGTTTGGGGGAACTGTTATGATGACAGATCCTAATCACCCTACAGGAACGGATCGATTAGCAGAGGTTGCTAGTCATTATACAGACTTAGATGTTGTTATCAATGTCCAAGGTGATGAACCGATGATTGATCCAAATCTTATTGATGACTTGGCACGTCTATTTGAGGAAGATCCAAACTTGCAGATGGCCACAGTAGCTACTCCTTTATTAGAGGAAGAGTACGAGGAGCCATCAGCGGTAAAGGTCATTTTAAATAATCGTAATGATGCGATGTATTTTTCTAGATCTTTAATCCCATATCCTCGCCATGACTTTGTGCGTCCGCCACTAAAACATATTGGCATCTATGCATATCGTAGAGAGTTCTTATTAAACTACGCTAAGATGGAGCCAACTCCGGCGGAGCAAACAGAATCTCTAGAACAATTACGTGCTCTAGAAAACGGTTATACAATTCGTGTTATTCTAACAAATAAACGATTTATCGGTGTTGATACACCTGAAGACTTAGCTCGTGTTAATGCAATTTACGAGCAAGAGGAGAAATAAATGAAAACAGTTCAAATTAAAGATATTACTGTGGGTGGCGGCAAGGGTTTATTTGTCCTTGCAGGTCCATGTGTTATTGAGGACTATGACCGCACATTAGCTATCGGTAAACGAGCAAAAGAGATATGCGAACGTTTAGGTGTTCCTTATATCTTTAAAGCTTCCTTTGATAAAGCTAATCGCTCTAGCTTTAACTCCTTCCGTGGACCAGGTCTTGAGGAAGGGTTAAAAATGCTTGCTTCTATTAAGAAGGAACTCAATGTACCTGTTGTCAGTGACATTCACTCTATCGAGCAAATTGAACCTGCAGCTGAAGTATTAGATATTCTACAAATTCCAGCTTTTTTATGCCGTCAAACTGATCTTGTTTACGGCGCTGCTAAAACTGGTAAATGCGTAAATGTTAAAAAAGGTCAATTCATGGCTCCTAAGGACATGGAAAATGTTCTTAATAAAATGAAAGAAACAGGTAATGAAAATCTTATGCTTACCGAACGTGGTTTTAGCTTTGGTTATAATAATCTCGTAGTTGACATGAGATCGTTCCCAATTATGCGTTCTTTCGACTATCCAGTAATCTTTGATGCTACTCATAGCGTTCAATTACCAGGTGGTGCAGGGACTAAATCTAGTGGTAACCGTGAATTTGTACCAAATTTGGCGCGTGCGGCTGTGGCTAGTGGTGTAGATGGGCTATTCTTTGAAGTGCACGATAATCCTGAGGAAGCATTATCTGATGGTCCTAATATGTTGTATTTAGATCAATTCGAAGATGTGCTTCGTGATTTAGTAGCTATTGATAAAATCGTAAAAGGTTAGGGGCGGTATTTGTGACTATTTTAGAACAAGCGGCACAGGTGCTTCATGAGGAAGCTCGTGCTATTGAAGAATTAAGTTCTCGTTTGGATCACAATTTTGTAAATGCTGTAAATATGATTTTGGCTTGTAAGGGCCGTGTAGTATGTACAGGAATGGGAAAATCTGGTCATATTGGTCGTAAAATTGCGGCTACCTTGGCTAGTACAGGGACACCGGCACTTTTTATGCATCCTGGTGAAGGCGTGCATGGTGATCTTGGTATGATTACTGAAGATGATGTAGTGTTAGCCTTTTCTAATAGTGGTGAAACAGGAGAAATTATTAGTATTTTGCCGTCTCTGCGCCGCATAGGGGCTAAATTAATCTGTGTTGTAGGGAAACCAGAGTCTACATTAGCAAAAAATTCTGATATTGTATTGTTGGCAGAGGTAGAACGAGAAGCTTGTCCATTGGGTTTAGCACCTACTACAAGTACTACTGTTGCCCTAGCACTAGGTGATGCGTTAGCAGTATGTTTATTGGAACGCCATCATTTTACTCCAGAAAACTTTGCTGTATTCCATCCAGGTGGTTCCTTAGGTCGCAAATTATTGTTGACTGTAGAAAATATCATGCATGGTGGCGAGGATAATCCAACAGTATTTAAAGGGGCTACCGTTCGTGATGCACTCTTTGTAATGACAGAAAAAGGGTTAGGTGCTACAAATGTTATTGATGAAGAAGGACATTTGTTAGGTCTAGTGACTGATGGTGATGTTCGACGTGGACTTGATTCTGGCAGCAATTTTTTAGAATGGCCCGTAGAGGATATGATGACGTCTATGCCGCGTACGATTACAAAGGATAAATTGGCCGCAGAAGCGCTTCATTTGATGGAGAAAAATCAACCTCGCCCTATCACCGTATTACCTGTGGTTGATACTAATAATGTATGTCTTGGCATTGTTCACATTACCGATTTATTGCGTAGAGGCATTGTATAATGAATATTCAATGGATTGTTCTCGATGT
>CABQQJ010000094.1 GCA_902466275.1 uncultured Veillonella sp.
CGGTTTGTGAATCAGGATCCGATTGGATTGGACTTCTCATGGAGGAACACATGTTCCTCCTAAAAGTTCATCCTGGTCTAAAATCCGAAAAGCTACAAAAAATGGTGAATCTGTAAAATATAAACCTAAAATTCATATTGAATCAATAGAAAGAACAGCTTGGACAAAAGGAACTCCAGTTTTATCATTTGGTAAAAACGTACATTATAAAGTATATGATGCCGGAAAAATTGTTGGTGCATCAGAAGGGATAGACACACCATACATACGAGTTAAAGGCTCTTAAGGAGTAATACATGGACATCCAATTACAAAAAAAGAATACTTGAAAAGATTAGGAGCAATTTGAAATGGAACCTAAAATTGATTTTAAAGATGGCATTATTACTTATGAAAATTTATTTTGGTTATTCAATAACACTAATGAATTAATCAATAAACTTGAATTTGAAGAAGATTTATTACAAGTACAGTTCTTTAATGAAAAATATATTTTAGATGTTGGGTGGTATCCCCATATCGGTAGAAATGGAAAATTCAAAGTTTACGTAATTAAAAATTATGATTGGCAAAATCCATTATTTATAAAATCTGATAACACAATTAATGATTTAATTACTACTATAAAACAAGGAATTAAATGTATATATGCTCATGAGCATATACAACAATAACGGCAGGTGAGGGAGGAAGTCTCAACAATTCCACAAAGTTATCCAACCTGACCCACAGCACCGACCAACGGACGGGTTCGATGCATTTCGAATAAGACAAACATATAGAACCCTTTATCAAATTGATAGAGGGTTCTTTTGTGTTACCCGTCATGCTTTGTATTTGAAAAATTCTTTCTATTTATAGTATGATTACTTTATATGTTTTTATTCTGTAGAAAGGAGCTCGTATGAATCGACTTAGTTTCTCACGAACTCAGATTTTAATTCTCCTTAGCGTGTGGCTCACATTCTTGTTGAGCTTTGTTATGCGCTTGTCTTGGGCATCTGTTATGCCTATCCTCAATGAGGCGTTGCATTTTACAGCTAAGATGGGGGCTCAACACATTTCGGCCTTTTACTTTGGGTATGCGTTAACGGTATTGCCAGGAGGTATCTTAGCCGATAAAATCGGCTACAGACGTACTATCTTGTTTAGTTTGATTGGTATGGCCGCTGTAACGGCTTTGATGAGTACCATTACAGACTATAACATGGCTTGGGGCTTGCGTTTCTTGTTAGGCGTTATGTCTGGTCCTGTACAAGCTTCTTGCTTGAGTGCTATCGGCGATCACTTCGGTCCGAACCAACGCGGTGCGGCCGTAGGTATCTTCATGAGTTGTACTTCCTTTGGTATTACTACGGTAAACCTTTATGCACCCTATGTGGCTACACATTACGGTTGGCAAACGGCATTCCTTGCTACAGCTATCTTGCCATTGGTAGTACTCGTGTTATGTTACTTCACGGTGCGTAAGCCGAGTGCAGAAATTCTCGCACAACGAGAAGCAGAGGCTTCTGAAGCGGCGGCTAAGCTTGGCGTAGGTCAAACGTCCTTGAAAGAGAATTTAAAGCACATCCTTTCAAACCGCAATATTCGCTGTTTAGCAATTGCTGGCTTCTTTGCAACAGGTACAACTTGGGGCGTAACGCAATGGGCGAACTTGTACATGGTTAAACAATTAGGTGTAACTGCTATCTATGCAGGCCAAGTCATGAGCGTGTTCGGTACGGCTGCGCTAATTGCAAAACCAACGATCGGTATTTTATCTGATATTTTGCCAATTAAGAAGAATCATTTAGCGGCGCTCGTTATGTTCTTATTTGCGCCAGCTTTAATCTTGTTTGCAAGTACGGCAAATCCAAATATGCTCTTTGTAACAGGTCCAATCCTCGGTATAGGTGCCTTTATGCATAGTGCGTTGACTAATGCTCTTGTAGTTCAATCGGCAGCACCTCATTTGCGCGGTACCACAGCGGGCTTTGTAAACTTGTTCAACCAAATCGGTGCTCTCTTGGCGCCACTTCTCTTGGGTAATGTCCTCGTTATGACGGGCAGCTACCAAATGTCCTTGATGTCCATCGCTATTGCACCTGTAATCGGTGCATGTGCATTGTTCTTCATTCGTCTTAAATAATATAAAAGGATCCGTAAATGAACTGCCTTTCTAAAAATTGTATCTAATTGGAGGGCAGTTCAAAACGGGTCCTTTTTGTAATTAATATGTATATTGTGTATGGTGTTCTTTTATTATATGATTGAGTCATAGTACAGGAGGGGTGAAGATGGAAATCATCTGTTTTGGCGATAGCATTACGCGTGGCTATGATGTGCCCTATGGACGCGGTTGGGTCGAAATCTGCGATGCTTCCATAGAGAACGTTAATTTTACAAATTATGGTGAAGATGGCTGCTCCGTACAGGGGATGATATATAATATTGAAAATTGGGCGGTTACTGCTGTATCCGATCCAACACGTCATATTTTCTTGATGTGTGGCACTAACGATATTTTACAAGGTCGAGATAGTACCTATGTGTACAAGACTTTGGTGAAAGCTATTGAGCTTGCTAGTACAAAAGGGACGGTAATCATCGGTTTAGAAACTCAAATTGATAGCGATATGAATGGATTAAATCTGGTTGTACGAGAGGTTAATGAACAGCTAAAAGCCTACGCAGCGGAGCATAATATTAAGGTCATAGATTTCTATACCACCTTGTTTGAAGCGGATCAAATTGGACAAATTGTCTTTGCCGGAGAGGTACATCCCAACGAGCGTGGTTATCGATTAATGGCGTATAAGGCATTAGAGGTCTTTACGCGATTATAACGGCACTATAATACGACTGTAACGGGACTATAATGCAACTGTAATATAAAGAACATAAAAACTCCCCTAATGAGTTGCCTCATTGGGGGAGTTAGTGATTTATAGTCTTTTGTGCTAGCGAAAGTTGGGGGCTTTCACCAGATAAAAATAAATTCGTAACGAATTATTTTTTAGATTTAGTAGATACTTTGTTATTGGACACCTTAGCAGATTGTGCAATTGCGTATGCAGTGCCTTTTACTAAATCAGAAGCTTCAGCAGTGTTGCCAGATACGGTTACAGCTGCTACAGTGTCTTCAGTTACTGCGAATAATGCAGTTGCATAAGGGTGTTGCGCACCATTTGGTACAGTTACAGCACCGGATTTAACAACGATGTAACGACCGTTGTTGTTGAAAATATCATAATGAGCTGCTTGTTTTACACCATCATAGCTTTCATTGTAAGCGAACAATGCAGCTACTTCACCACCTGCTACTTGACCAGTTTGTTGCATGGAACGCAATTTAGCAGCTGCTACAGCTGTTGGTTGAGTCATGTTAACAGTGATACGCAAAGAGTTGTTGTTTACAACTGCTTCAGTGATTACGTTTGTAGAGAATACATTCGCAACACCGTTGCCAGCACGGTTGTAAGAGCTAGCAGTTTTCACTTGGTAGCCGTTAGTGTATGCAGGCAAGTCATATGTGTAAGTTTTGCCGTTCAACAATAAGTCGAAAGCGTTCAATTGGTTAGTTTTGTAACGAGAAACGTATGCACTGCCGTTGCCATTAGATGTTACGGAGTTGACAGTTTCTTGGTATACAGGTTGGTAGCTAGGTGCGATAGGGTCCATAATTTGAAGACCTACAGCAGTTGTTTGAGGTGCTACGAAGATTGGATCGCCCAATTCTTTAGATACAGGCATTTGTTGAGCCATGTCACCTGCTGTGTAAGGAACCGCTGGCAATGGTGTGTAACCAGGGCGTGGTGCACTTGTTACGTAGCCAGATTGGTAAGCTGGTGTAGCCGCTTGAGGTGCTGCGTAAGTATATTGCTCTGCTGCAGCGCGTTCGTAAGCGCGTGCATTAGCATCGATGGATGCAGCGAAAGCGGAGAAGGACATAGTTGTAGCTGCGAATACTGCGAAAGCAGCTGCTAAATGTTTTTTGTTCATAATAATTCACTCCTAAATACATGATTTTTTACAAATAACACAAATACTAATCTGTATTATATATGAAATTCCGTTAATTGTAAATAAAATATAAATTTTTTTCTTAATTATAAACAAATATAATCAGATGAGTCAAATATTGTACAATTAGCTTAAATTTACCCCAGAATTAAGCACAGAATGTCATATTACTATATAATAATACTTAGTACAGTAACATATTATATCGAAAAAAATAGTTTTAGGCTAGACCTAAGACCGAGAAATATATAAATAAGATGAAATTTGCTGATTATATAAATTATATAAACTGAGATGGTGAAAGTTTCACTAGGGAGGTCTCATGAATATTAGCGTCTATTATGGACGAGCAGGATCAGGCAAGACGCGTGCCGTATATGAACGGATACGTCAAGTGATGACCGATTGTCCAGGGGAACCCATAATCTTACTCGTTCCTGAACCAGCAACCTATCGAGTGGAGAGGGAACTTGCTGAATTTATGCCTGAAAAAGGCTTTACTACGGTCCGTGTCGTAGGCTTTGGTCGTTTGGGGTACCAAGTATATCAATCCATAGGCTCTAAGGGGGCCGGTCAATCAAGCTTATCTAGCTTTGGCCGGTCTATGTTGTTGCGCCTTGTAATGAAACGAAAACAAAAGGAGCTGGGCCTATTAGAACAGGCTACAAAGCGACCTGAGTTTTCTTCTGTATTGCAACAGCTCTTTTCTGAGTTTCGCGCATTCCGCGTCGGTCCTGATGACCTTGAACGTGGGGCGGAGTCCGTTAAAAATAAAGTATTACAAAAGAAATTGCGCGAGCTAGCTATCTGTATGTCTGCCTATGAAGAGGAACTCAGTCGTCATGGGGAGCGCGACATCGATCCTATCATGGAAATCATAGAGGCTTTGCCACAATCTCCTCTCATGGAGAATAGCCACGTCTTTATCGATGGTTTTCATTGGTTTACGCCCACAC
>CABQQJ010000095.1 GCA_902466275.1 uncultured Veillonella sp.
AGTCCGAGCGGCTCGATAGCTTGTCTCAAGATCCATTTTTCCGTAAGATTTGTGAACCTGTTCATCGGTTCTATATGAGTCTAACCGGTGATGCGGTTCTTTCAGTATATGATGACAGCAACCATTGGTCAGATTGCTTGTTAGACCATTATATATATGACAGATATTATAGATTTGCTTATGATTTAGAGTTCTGGGAAGAGGGCGATGAAGGCGTACTCGCCTATGTGAGAGGGCGTATTCTTCTACCTTTGGCAAATGATCTGATTAATCAACTGTCTCAGGAGAAGCTACATGTTGATCTATACCCTACATTGGATAAGACTTTAGAGTATTTGAACTTCCTGATCCACTATACGAGTAAGGCACAGGAGATGCTTGACGCCATAGAGATTACAATGGGCAGTTCTAATAGTATGACTGAGCACAAGGATGAAAGTGCTACTACATATGAAGCTGAAGGTACTACGTTATTAGCTAATTCAACAGTAGGTCTATCTGTCTATGACCAGATATATTGTTTGCTTGAAGCTTGCTCTACTGCTATTCGAAAGTATGGGGCGTACGGTTCTCTACTGCCTATCGTTGATGCTTTGGATACGGCTATCGGTGAGGTAGATATAGAATCCCCTGACTCTTGGCAGGCCGAGTATGTGCAGCGGGTGTCTCGCCTATCCAAATGGTATCGCATGTTAGGACATGCTTTCACAGGCAATGATACCTATGAGCGGTTGCTGCAAGAACTCATCACAGCTCAGGAAGAAAGTCCATTCATTCATGAAACATATTTTAATAACTATATTCGTGATTTGGACGGAAAGGACAATGTGTTTAATCTCGAGTGCTTGCAATATTTACTGTTGCATCATGATATTGAAAAAGGTGACTGTGAAAGCTTCGAGCAGCATGTTCAGTCTATCGATCATCCGTATTTCAAGATGCCTTTCGAGAGATTTGGCGAGATACATGGGCTCGTAGACCTTAAGTCTCGTGAGGATAGCAATGATATTGTATATTTCTTGCTTCTTTTAAAAGCAATCTATCGTTTCTATTTAGACCAATTAGACCAAGATCTATGGCAGGAGCTGTTGCGGTTGTGGTCTATGTATGAGAAACGAAAATTCCAAGATTATCACGCACAGTGGTTATGTGCTAAGTATATGGTTGCGCTCGCTGTGCATATGGGGGATAGAGAACAGGCAGAGCTCATCAAGCAGGATTTAGCGATAACCTTTGATGAACCATTACATAGACGTAATTACTCAAGCGCCTATCAATGGTCTCCACTTGCGTTCTACACGATGGCTCAAATTGACGAAGCCCTTGGTCACCTAGACCTTGCACAGGATAACTATGATAAAGCCTATGTTACACACGCCTATACACAAGCTCGTTGGGCTTACTATAAAAGCAAATGTGCTAGCCTTTGGAATGTAAATCAACTATCAACAGCTGAAACGAAATCTGCAGAAACTGTAACAAAACCTATAGAACTTGAACGTAAACCTACAACAACGGTAATGAAATCTACTACAAGTGAAATTAGAACTACAGTAACTGAAATAAGCCTTGTGGTAGCTGAAATAAAACCAGATTTTGAGGCTGTTATACAAGAGAATAAAGGAAAATTCTTCACTATGGATGAATATAAAGAGTACTTTAATGCACATATGATTTATCTATATAGATAAATCGTTGTATAGGATAACTAAAAAAGCCTTACAAAAAATAAATAGCCCTTCATTTCCACTAATCTGGAGATTAGTATAAAACGAAAAGGCCATTTCTTCATGTTTTTGTGTAACTAGAGATGAGCCTGACGTTACGACTCGTCAGACTATCTATTTATATTATAGTAAGGTTATTATATATCGTCAAATTATGATGAACACGTGTATGGCATACAGTTTGATAATGTCGTTGTAACATAAGAAAAACTCCTATTGGCTTTCACCGATAGGAGTTTTTGGTTTTATAATTGTAATTTTTTAGCACTTTTAAGTCTATTATTAAGTTACAGATTATAATAAATTGATTATATTTCTTTTACATCATCAGGTATAGCCGGTGGAGCCGGTGGTTTACCCATGGATCTTTCAATGAACACCACAGCCACAAAGACGATGAGGCTGACGATGGAACCAAAGATGATGGACATAATGCCATATGGGTTGCCAACGAATTCCCAGTACACGCCTGCGATGGAGCCGAGCACGATGGACCAAATGCCAGCGCCAGCTGTTGCATTTTTCCAAGTGAGGCCTAGTAGGAATGCGGCGAATGGGCCAGCGGATCTCATGGTGAAAGCAAATACGAGCATCGGAATGATGGCTTTGCTTACGAGGGAGATGATGATGGCGATGATGCCGAGGAATAGCACGCATAGACGGCTATAACTTGTGAGCTGTGCATCAGTGAGGCTTTTACCAAAATGATGTTCCACAATATCCTTGGTAAATACAGTAGCGGCGCCTAATAGGTCGCCTGCGCCTGATGAAAGCGTTGCCGATACGACAGCGGCCATAACGAAGCCTGCCATTATTGGAGGCATGAGGTTAAGTGCTACCGTTGCCACCGCGTTGTTCGCTTCGATGTTCGGAAACTCAGCTAATGCTACGAGGCCCAATACGGCAGGAACGAAGGCAAATAGAGCCATGATAATACCACAAATGATGGAACCAAGAACGGCTGTTTTTTCGTCCTTCGCGGCGAAGTACCGTTGTACGGACTCTTGGCCGGTGGAGAAGGTCATGAAGTACATGATAATAAGGCCGATGATGGTTTTCCAACCTACCTTAGTGAAGCCAAGCTGTTCAGGTGGTAATTTTGTCACTACCGATTCCCAACCGCCCACATTGTGCAATACGAACGGCACAGCGAGGGAGAAGCCCCCAACGAGAACGAAGAAATGGATAACGTCCGTCATCGTTACGCTCCACATGCCGCCGGACATGGTGTAAATTACGAGTACCGCGCCACAGATGAGGATGGCGAGCTCTGTTGAAAGTCCGGTAAGAACGCTAATAATAGTTGCTGTCGCTGTAATCTGTACGCCTGCTAATGTAATTGTAGCAAGCATGGACAGAATAGACGTAATTAAATGGCTAGAGCCACCGAAGCGACGACCGATGATCTCTGGCACTGTTGTTGCCATAGCACGACGTAAAAGCGGTGCGATGAAAGCAACGAGAATAACCCCAATCCCTGCAGAGACTACGTACCAACCTGCAGATAAACCCCAAGAACCATACGCTTTCGCGGCTACACCAACGGTACTCCCGCCACCGATCTCCGTAGCTGCTAACGTGCCTGCCGTCATAAGAACCCCAATACGACGACCTGCGAGTAGATAGTCAGTACTATCTTTTACACGAATATGACAATACACGCCGACCAATAAATTCAGTAATAAATAGGCACAAACAATGACCCATATAATAGTTAAAGCGTCCATATGCCACCTCCTAAACTACAAACTAGTTAGAGACACATACTAAATCACCCTTACCTACTTGTGGTGCGTACGCAAGTATAACTTTATTATCCCTAAAAACTGGGGAAATTACAACGAGGAGTTTCTTGGCGCGGTGGAGAATGTATATATAGTAGGAGCAAAAAATAGCCCGTCAATGACGGGCTTTTTTATGGTATTAGATAGGAGAGAGGCAATGAGTATACTCAAGTACATCAAAATTATATTAGTGCTTTTGTTTAAGGCTTATCTTGTTTATCTATGGGTTAACTCTGTAGAGACCTTTACTCAGCTACTCTATTATATTTATGTATTGAAAGTATCTTCATTGGAGCAGTTCGGTCTATTTCTATTCTTTCTCTTTGGGAATATATGCTGTATTCTATGGCTCGTTTTATGGTGTAAGCGATTACCGCCAGCTTTTAACAAGCCCAAAATATACTATGAAATTAAAGATTGGATACGATCTAAGAAACAAGAAGCACCTATCTATAAAGTTCTGTTTGTCAGTTTAGCGCTTATGTTAAAACTATGTTTTGTAGTGTATATCTTAATTACAGCTTCCATTATTTTAAGTATTCCATTGGTAAATCTTTAGTATTCTTTCAAACGTTAAATAAACTAAAAGCCGAGCTTTTATTCCTTAGAATTAGCTCGGCTTTTATTAGTTTATTCGTATATTTGTATAATATAATTCTTATTGTATCGTATATTAATGCATCATATAATGTGATTAGGAGAATTAGACGATGTTGGGAAATAAGATAAACCGGAGGTCATTATGAAAGCATTTGAATCAAAAGATTATAAAGCGTTTTCTATGTTTGAGGATCGTTGGGCTCTTGTTACAGCTGGTACGCCTGAGGCTTTTAATACTTGTACGGTTAGTTGGGGCAGTATGGGCAATGTATGGGGACCTAATGGTGGTGACATGTCCACGGTGACGGTGTATATTCATCCGGCTCGTTACACTCAAGAGTTTATGGCTAAATACGATACCTTTACCGTTAGTTTCTTCCCTGAAAGTCAACGCAAAGCGCTTGGTTATTTAGGATCTCATTCTGGTCGCGATGAAGATAAGGTGGCTAATTCTGGTTTAACACCAGTTGCAGCAGGCGATGGAGTGACTTTCAAAGAAGCAGATTTAACATTTGTATGTAAAAAACTGTATGAACATCAATTTGACGAAGCTCACTTAGCGGATAACGTAAAGGAATATTATGCAGCAAATCCGTCTATGTATACCCAAGTTGGCAAAAATCGCTGGGAACCACATTATATGTACATCGGCAAAGTAGTTGAGGCTATAGAGGGCTAGTCTTATATACAACTTATTTATATTGAGGGAATTGTATGATTAAAAGAGCGATTTTAATAGGCCTTTATTCGTTTGGCCTTATAGTAACAGTACATGCTGCCAATATAAATCTTCCTGGTGGAGATGCCATGGTGCCTGATACTGCTTATGAAAACTA
>CABQQJ010000096.1 GCA_902466275.1 uncultured Veillonella sp.
CCGTGTCTCCTGACTATGCGGAATCTACAACTTCTTCCGATGCATGGCTCAATGTGAAAGCCGGCACTGATGCGGCTCTTGCTATGGCAATGGGCCACGTAATCTTAAAAGAATACTACATCGACAAGGAAACTCCATACTTCAAAGAGTATGCTAAAGAGTTTACAGATATGCCATTCCTTGTACGCGTTGAAGATATCAATGGTACTGTACAACCAGGCCGTTTCTTGAATGCTAAGGATTTAGGTCGCCAAGAGGAAGGCTCTGACTTCCAAATGGTGTTGATCGATGATACAACTAATGAAATCGTTGTTCCTAATGGTACAATGGGAGATCGTCACACAAACCCTGAAAAATGGAACTTACGCCTTGAAAACCGCGATACAGGAGCTAAAATCGACCCTCGCCTATCCGTGTTTGATCAACGCGAAGAAGTGACTGTTGTTAAGTTGCCATACTTTGGTGATGAAGAACACGAAGGCGTTATTGAACGTGCTATTCCTACCATTACGGTGCAAACTGCAGATGGTCCTGTAAAAGTAACTACTGTATATGACCTTATTCTTGCTAACTATGGTATCGACCGTGGTATCGGTGGTGAAGTGGCAACATCTTATACAGATGACACTCCTTACACACCTACATGGCAAGAAAAAATTACTGGCGTAAAAGCAGATATTGCCATTGCCACAGCTCG
Source organism: uncultured Veillonella sp. (assembly GCA_902466275.1). Taxonomy (GTDB): domain Bacteria; phylum Bacillota; class Negativicutes; order Veillonellales; family Veillonellaceae; genus Veillonella. The sequence continues at coordinate 698 of CABQQJ010000096.1, forward strand.
TGAATTTGCAGACAATGCAGAAAAAACTAAAGGCCGCTCCATGATTATCATGGGTGGCGGTATCAACCACTGGTACCATGCGGATATTATTTACCGTACAATATTAAACCTTATCATGTTCTGTGGTACAGAAGGTGTTAACGGTGGTGGCTGGGCTCACTACGTAGGTCAAGAAAAACTTCGTCCTATTGAAGGTTGGGGCGGTATCATGACTGCTAACGACTGGAGTAAAGCTCCTCGTTTGCAAAATAGTACATCTTGGTTCTATTTTGCTACAGAACAATATCGTTCTGATTGCATCGACTTGGCAGACCGCGTATCTAAATTAGCTAAGCCTCGTTATCGTCACCCTGGTGATTATAACGTATTAGCGGCTCGTTTAGGTTGGTTACCATCGTATCCTACATTCAATAAAGGCAGCCAAGAATTGATTAACGATGCTCGTGCAGCTGGTGCTGGTACAGAAGCAGAAATTAACCAATATGTGGCGCAAGCTTTGAAAAATAAAGAATTACAATTCTGTGTAGAAGATCCAGCAGCTAAAGAAAATCACCCACGCAACTTGTTTGTATGGCGTGCAAACCTTATCGGTTCTTCTTCTAAGGGCCACGAATACTTCTTGAAGCATTTATTAGGCACTAAAAATGCAGTATTAGAAGATGATGACGCAGCTACACGTCCAGAAGAAATCAAATGGCGTGAAGCTGATGGGGCAGGTAAACTCGACCTTCTCATCGACATCGATTTCCGCATGGCATCTACAGGCTTGTACTCTGATATCGTATTCCCTGCAGCTACATGGTATGAAAAAGAAGACTTGTCTTCTACTGATATGCATCCATATGTACATGTATTCCAAGCAGCTGTTGATTGCGCATGGGAAACTAAATCTGACTGGGATACATTCCGTACCCTTGCAGAAACAGTTTCTCGCGTAGCAAAAGAGTCTGGCTTCACAGAATACGAAGATATCGTAGCATTGCCTCTTGGTCATGATAGCCCAGGTGAAGTGGCTCAACCAGAAGGTAAGGTTCTCGACTGGAGCAAAGGCGAATGTGAACCAATTCCTGGTAAAACAATGCCGAACCTCGTTCATGTAAAACGCGATTACAGTCAGATCTTTGAAAAATACATTGCTTTAGGACCTAATATCGAAAATAAAATGGGTGCTCACGGTTTGGCGTGGGATGTATCTGACGAATATCAAACATTGTATGGTCAAAATGGTACGATTGATAATCCAGACTTCATTTCTCATGGCCGTCCAAGCATTTACGAATGTAAGGAAGCTTGTAATGTTGTATTAACATTATCTTCTTGTACAAATGGTAAATTGGCTGTTCGCTCTTGGAAAGCGATGGAAGAAAAAACAGGTCTTTCTGGTCTTGAAAAGAACGCAAAAGGTCGCGAACAAGAAAAAATTACCTTTGATGACATGGTTCGCCAACCACGCTTCATCATTAGCTCTGTAACAAGTACTGGTAAGAACGATAAAAACCGTCGTTATTCTCCATTTACTACATCTACAGAAGATAAGGTACCATTCCGTACCGTAACAGGTCGTCAATCCTTCTATTGTGATCATGAAATGATGCGCGACTATGGCGAAGCTATGGCATTGTACAAACCTGTATTGTCATATAAACCAGTACAAGGTGATTATAAACAAGAAGGTATTCCAGAAATTACGTTGAAATACTTAACACCACATAATAAGTGGTCTACACATAGTATGTATTTTGATAGCCAACAAATGTTGACATTGTTCCGTGGTGGCCAAACTATTTGGCTCAACGAAGATGATGCAGCAGAAATTGGTGTTAAAGATAACGACTGGGTAGAAGCTTTCAATAAAAATGGTGTAGTTGCAGCTCGTGCAGTTGTATCTCCACGTATTCCTCGTGGCATTTCTTATATGCATCACTCCCAAGACCGTCACATCAACGTTCCTGGTACGCAAGTTAAGAAAGATCGTCGCGGTGGTACACACAATGCGCCAACACATATTCACATGAAGCCGACACACATGATCGGCGGTTATGGTCAATTGAGCTATGGCTTTAACTACTATGGCCCAACTGGTAACCAACGTGATATGACAATTGTGGCTCGTAAATTGAAGGAGGTGGATTGGCTTGAAGATTAAAGCTCAAGTATCCATGGTCCTAAATTTGGACAAGTGTTTAGGCTGTCATACATGCTCTATTACTTGTAAAAATACATGGACGAACCGCGAAGGCGCGGAATATATGTACTTTAATAACGTGGAAACCCGCCCTGGCGTGGGTTACCCACGTAATTGGGAAAACCAAGAGAAATGGAAGGGTGGCTGGACTCTCGATAAAAGCGGTAATTTGGCGCTTTCCACAGGCTCTAAAGGCTCTCGATTGATGAAGTTGTTCTATCATCCAGAACAACCAGAAATTACGGATTACTTTGAACCTTGGACATACGATTATGAAACATTGATTCATACCGGTCGTAAAAATAATCAACCTGTAGCACGTCCTCGTTCCTTGCTAACAAAGCAAAAAATGGAAGTAACATGGGGCCCTAACTGGGATGATGATTTGGCTGGTGGTCATCATGCACGGGAAGATGTGAACTTGGCTAAGATGGGTGATGATATCGTATTTGACTACGAAGAAGTATTCATGCGTTATTTACCACGTCTTTGTAACCACTGTTTGAATCCTGCATGTGTAGCAGCATGCCCATCCGGTGCTATCTACAAGCGTGATGAAGATGGTGTTGTACTTGTTTCCCAAGATGTATGCCGCGGTTGGAGACATTGCGTTCCATCTTGTCCATACAAAAAAATCTTCTATAACTGGGAAACTAATAAAGCTGAAAAATGCGTATTCTGTTACCCACGTTTGGAAAATGGTTTGCCTCAAATCTGTGCTGAAACTTGTGTAGGTCGTATGCGCTATGTTGGCGTTGTATTCTACGACATGGACAAAGTGGAAGAAATGGCAGCTACGAAAAATGAACAAGACATTTACGAAAATACAGTAGAGTTAATCTTGGATCCTCATGATCCTGAGGTTATTAAAGCGGCTCGTGAGGAAGGTATCTCCGAAGCTTGGATTAAAGCAGCTCAAAAATCTCCTGTGTACAAACTTGTAAAAGAATGGGGCGTGGCATTGCCATTGCATCCTGAGTATCGCACATTGCCAATGGTTTGGTATGTGCCACCACTCAGCCCAATCTTGCAACGTGTAACATCTGATGTATACTTGCCAGATGCACATGAAATGCGCGTGCCTGTACAATACTTAGCTAATATGTTTACTGCTGGTAATACAGATATTTTAGCTCGTGTATTACAACGCATTCTCGATATGCGTGAATACATGCGTCGCCGTGAAACAGGTGATGAAGCAATCGCTCATGAAGTAGATCTTACAGAAGAGCAAATGTATGCTATGTACAAATTGTTAGCATTGTCTAAATATAATGATCGTTTTGTTATCCCATCTGATGTTAACGTATCTCGTGAAGGTCGCTTAGAAATGCAACACAATCGTGGTTTTGCATGCCCGACAGGGGGTTGCCATAATGGATGATGCACAAAAAATAGCTCTCATTGCTTCTTTTTTGCTTCGGTATCCAGATGAATCTTGGTACAATGAACTTGGTGAATGGAAAGAGGATACTCGCTCTGTTGAGCATCCTCAACTTCGCCAAGGATTGTTAGAGTTCTTTGATTACATTGAAGAAACGGATCGTAAGGCCTTTGAAGACCAATACGTACGTATCTTTGACTTCAGTCGTAATACAACGATGTACTTATCAACTTATGAATTGCAAGGTACAGGGGAACAAGCAGAGGAACTCGTTAAATATAAAGCCTTCTTCCTAGAAAATGGCTATGATTTACCAAAGGAGATGCCTGACTATATTCCAGCTATTCTAGAGTTATGCGCTGTTATCGAACCTGAAAAGGCTCGTGAAGTGTATGATTATTGTAAACCAAAGCTAGAATATATTAGGGATCGATTGATCGAAGCAAAACTGACCTATGCATTCTTATTTGATATCATATTGTCGGTTGCAAATGGATTGGAGGACGGTGCACGATGAATCTATTTTTATGGGGCGCTTTGCCATATATTGCGTTTACCTTCTTAATCGTAGGCACACTTGTTCGTTTCTTCTACTTTGAAAGAAACTGGACTACAAAATCAAGTGAATTTTTAGAAAAAAAACAATTACGTATTGCCAATCCATTGT
>CABQQJ010000097.1 GCA_902466275.1 uncultured Veillonella sp.
GTAAATATATCTTTCAAATAATCAAAATGATTAACAATAGCCTCTAATCGTTCCTGAGGTGTAGAGCTTTTAAACAAGAAAAATCTTGTCATCAACTCAAATAAACCAACTTGTCGGTCTAATAGTGTTAAATCAGGCGTGTAACCTGCAAAGTAGTTCTCTAGCGCCTCTATTTCTCGTTTATTTCGTATGGAGCGCATTGTATGTAAGAAGGTACGACGTGTTTCCCTCCAACTACGCTTGCCGTAAATCTTACGACCTCGCTGCCATTGTATTTGTAAATATCCCATCTCATACTCCTATCCACTAATACAACTAACAAACTTTATCATTAATGATTAGTGGAGTGTAAATTATCTATAATCGCAACTAATTCATCAGCTACACGATTAATGATGAATCGTTCCTCAACAACACGTCGTGCATTTGTGATAATACTTGATAAATCTACCGCATCACTCATCACATGCTCCACTGCTTGTTGTAATGTATGTTCATTCAAAGGATCAACAATAAATCCAGATATACCATCTTCTATAATTTCTCTCTGAGCCCCAGATCCACTCGTAATGACTGGTACACCGCAATACATAGCCTCACAAATAACAAGACCAAAGGCTTCACGCGTTACAGTTGGCAATAACAAGCAATCAATTGATCTATATAAACCTTCAATATCAGGTGTAAAACCTATAAATTCAACATAAGAATGCATGTGATGCGCATCTATATAGTCTTTAAGTTTTTTGATTTGATCCTCTGTACCAGCCCCCGATATAATCAACCGAATATCTGGATTTTTTTGATGAATCTGTTCAAGAGCACTTAAAATCAGATATAAACCCTTACGTTCTGTAATACGCGCACTATATCCAAATGTAGTAACTTTAGATTTTATTGGCACATTATCTGCAAATGAAAGAAATCTATTCGGATCGATACCATTATAAACAATATAATATTTACTAGTATTCTTAATAATAGGTGTCATAAGGTCATCATAAACGAGTTTAGATACACATACAAAGGCATCTACTTGTGAATTGATCCATTTATGATACATATCTGTTTTACCAGGTACAAGATTATGTTTAATAAACATCAATTTAGCACCCGTTAACTGCTTAAGAGCAATACAGAATAAGATATATTTACCAGAGTGGCATACAATTGTATTAATACCTTGTGCTTTCATCTGTTTGGCTACTGCATTAACAGATAGAAAACCCTTCAAGGTATAGAGATTGGCAGTCATCACATGGCCGACTTGAGCATAGCGAGATTGCATCTCTTCATTTGATTGGTCCACTAAGATATAAGCAGCCCTATGTCGTTGTTGTAATTGTTTACAAATATCATATACATATTGTTCACCGCCGCCCCAAATTTTGGCGCCTACAATATTGATTATAGACATAGGTTCCTCCTATCATATACAGATCAATACACATATAGTGGCATCCATTGATGTATTCGAAATAATGTTTACATATACATCAATAGATATCATCGTCTAATTATACTACGACTTATTCATACTGTCCTCATGATTAATGAGCCACATGGTCAACAATGTCCAATCACGAGCATCATCTACATGATTATCAATAGGGCGAATTGGCTTAATTGGTTTATAGGACGGCACATTGCTTTCACCATAATCCATACGAACATCGCCCATCATATGCGGCGTAATCCATTGGTACGGCGTAACTAAAGTTTCTGGTTGCTCTTCAAACAAGGACGGCACAATGGAATAATATTCAAAACCCTTTGGTGCAATGGCTTCAATAATGGTAGGCATGAGGCTCATATGCGTGCCAATGGGCGCCGTAATACTATCCTTGGTAAAAGCAGGATGTTGTAACAATCCTACGGTACAGAATGTATCGCGCAAGGTATAGTCCCGTTGAATTAAAGATGTATTATTCAATGAGCCAAATAGATTAGAGTGATCACCTGTAACAACAAATAAACTATCTGGAAAGGCCTCTTTCATAGCATTTACAAAGTTAAATATTGCCTTATCACTATAGCGATATGTAGCTAATTCTTTATTGCGTTTCTTGTTGGCCTTTACATCATCCCCAAGATTCGGCATGACCTTTTCAGGATCATAATCTAATAAGGAATCCTCCATTTTATAAGGACCATGATTGGATGTAGTGTAAATAAAATGGAATGTAGGATGATCTAATCCTTTAATTTGTTCCGTTATATTTTCTAAAAATACGTGATCGTATACGCCCACCCAAGTTTTAGGTGCATCAGGACCACAGAAAACAGAAGCGCTTTCCACACGGTCAAAGCCTTGAGCCTTACCGAAGTGATTAAAGTTGCCGTACGACGCATTACCACCATACCAATAAATCGTATCATAGCCTAATCGCTTCATTTGAGCTGCCAAAGAGGTCGGCAACGGTTCATGCCAAAAAGCTTCCCGTTCATTGATTTCCATACCCGCATCATAGACGCCGGATAATAGACTTACAATGGATGGACGAGACACATTACCAGCAGGCAAGAAATTAGGTACTTGCGCCGTATGAGGATTATCCTTAAAATCCCATAAACCAGGACATATATTGAGATCCTTATAAGGTTCATCAAGAGACCACTGAGGGATACTTTCACCAACAATAAAGAAAATATGTTTAGGTTTCGTAATCTTTGGCCCTTTAGCCATTTTTTTGAAAGCATATAGAGGGTTATCGAGCTGTTGCCACGTGTTTTTATATTCACTGGGAACAATACGATTTATAGCATCATTAATATCCTCTTCGGAAGCAGTGTATTCAGAGCGTAACGGGTGTTTGTAAACGGTTTCCAATGCACATAGATCTGGCACAGTAGCACGAGCAAAGAAGATATCTTCTTTAACCACTGTAGGAATTGTATCCCATTCAGGTTTATTATCATGAGATAAGGTACCCCCATAGCGGAACCAATAAAAACCTACTACAGATAGAGCTACTAATAAAATGTTCCACCCGACTATCATCCACGTATCTGTCAAATACGACTCTGGATGTGGAATGGATGGCAAGGATAAAAATAGTGTACCCATATACCAAGATACAATAGCAATAGGGATAAAACCTAATAATACGAGTGCTCCTCGATCTTGATTAAAGAATACATCAATCAAATTGCGTTTCTCTGCATGATTTCCATAATGAACCATATAATTATATGTATCATGGAAATGCTTATAAAATATCATCTTACCAGCAAAGGCTGCATAGAGGACACAAGAATAGATTGTTAATACTATAACTCGAATTAAATCCTCATATTGATGGTATGTATCAAGCCACAATGCAGGAATAGTCACTAAGACTAAGGGAATCAAAAATACATACGCATCAAAATCCATTCCCCACCAAAAACCATATCGTAATGAACCTAAAGCGGCCTGCCATCTTCCCTTCCAAGAGGAGTATGGGTTATAAACAATCATAAAGATAATTCTAAATAGGGTTGCTAATATAGGTGCCCAAATCATTAATTTTATATTTTGTTGTATTGATAAATAAAATTGTTCACTCATTATATATCCTACATTTACAAAGGGGACGTGCTTTGATATTAATTATAGAAAAAGATATGCTTATAATTTTCCATTAAATTTAATCAAATAATATAGTTTTACATACTTAGTAACAGTATACATATAGTGGTATAAAAATAAAATAAAGCCAAATTTACCATCTAAAAAAACCTCTTTGTAAAATATAGATTTTAAAGAAGGCCCATTGAGGTCTCAAAATGATGTCTAGCAAAAATGAACAGGATTTACCTTATTCGTAATAATTTGCCGCAGCAGCTGACGAATATTTGTTAACTTTATTGAGATATTGTGTCCAATTATCATATGTATAGTGATACAACTTTCCTTCTAATGTATCTTGTGGGTATGGGCTGATAAAGGCTTCATGAACAGCACCTTCTACAGTTGCACCCTCTCGAGGCATCAATCGTAGCACCTTATCAGGTCTCACCACACCATGAGTTGCCTGATTATGATGGAACAAGTTATATCGACGTAGCCAATACGCCTTCGGTTCTCCTTGAATAGCTCGTTGAATAGACTTTGCTAACTCTGGTGATACACGTTCATCAGAATCGACAAATAGAATCCATTCACTCTGGGCTTGTGAAATACCAAAGCGTCGTTGTTGTGACCAATCTCCATTTAACGGATGTGGTATAACCTTTGCACCCAATCCAGTAGCAAGTGATACTGTTTGATCTGTACTACCATCATCGATAACTAGGATTTCATCAGCAAATTGAATACTCTTAATACAATCTACAATATGTTGTTCTTCATTGCGCGCTAAGATAATAGCCGTCACAGTACTCATAGATAATCCTTTAACTTATAAATCAATTACATTTAATACATAAAACTGTGTAGTTTTTATTGAATACTATCCCCATGTTTAATTCGCCATGCTGCGAGTTCGCGCATGTTCTTAATCTTTTCCCCATAGGCTTGAGGCATATTTGTGCCTTGTTCCATAAGTTTTCCACTGTTATCTAGATATAGTCTATGGTTAAAGACAAATTCCTCTTGTGTAAACAAGCTTGGTACCATCGCTTCATAGGTTTGACCAGGGCGACCTACAAGTTCTGCCAAGGTTGGAATGATTTGAATGCTCATGCCGAACGCATTAGGCGCAAGCCAATCTTTATGAATGCCGCGACCATAAAAAATAATAGGAATAGTAGATGCCACATTAGGACCTACTTCACGAGCAAAGTTAAAGCGTTCGCTATGGTCACCTGTAATGACGAACAGTGCAGACGGATCTGCTGTTTCTTCGCGAGCAATAAAATTACCCATTACGTGGTCTGCGTACCAAATATGACCCATTTCGTTCAATTGCTTATCGTTTTCTTCGATAGAATCTGGCAAATGCCCTTTTAC
>CABQQJ010000098.1 GCA_902466275.1 uncultured Veillonella sp.
AAGGCATTTCAATTCCTTGTCTCCACCGATGTCCATGGTACGGATAATAACAGGCTGCCCCTTCATATCTTGGGCTACCTTTTTATACTCTTCGAATTGTATTTCTTCTGCAGGCAATTCGTCATTTTCCATGTAAAGAAATTCTGTACGGTACAAACCAATACCTTGCGCACCCATAGTGAGCGCATGTTTAGCATCTTTTGCCTTGCCGATGTTACCGAATAGCTCTACATGGTGACCATCAGTGGTGGTAGCTTCCAGATTAGCAGATTCGCGCAACCGTTTTAATTCCTCTTGGAACGCCAACGCTTGATTTGTATACTCCGTCCAATCCGCATCAGATGGATTGATTTCCACGATACCATCCGTACCAAGAACGACTGCCTTATCGCCATCTGCAAAGCTTTCAATATCACCAACGCCCATAACTGCAGGAATTTCTAAGGTGCGAGCCATGATAGCCGCATGAGATGTAGGGCCACCTGCTGCCGTAACGATACCTTTTACTACCGCTTTATCAAGGGATGCCGTATCAGATGGTGCCAAATCATGAGCCACCAAGATAACCTCGCCAGAAATATGTGATAAACCGCGAGGGTTCATGCCTAACATATTACGCATCAAACGATCGCCGATATCCTTAATATCTGCACCTCGTTCACGCATGTAAGCGTCTTCCATACCAAGGAAGATATTTGCAAAGGTTTCAATTGTTTGAGCCGTAGCCGCTACCACATTCATATGGCTAGACTCAACAAGGGATTTAATTCCGTCAGATAAGGATGGGTCTTGAGCAATTTGCATATGCGCTTCAAAAATAGCCGCCTCTTCTGGCCCCATTTCATCCAACGCTTTTTTACGAATAGTATCCAATTGTTTTAAGGTAGATGCCATAGCAGTTGCAAACTTGCCAATTTCTTCTTCTACCTTGTCTTCCGTTACATTGTAATCAGGAATGACAATTTCCTCTTGAATATATCTATATACATTGCCTACCGCAACGCCACGAGATCCAGAAATCCCTTGAATTCGCATATGTATTCCTCTTTCTATTACGATTAACTACATTACTCTTTATTTTATCATTTCTCTGTTAAACAATAAAGTAATCCAAATACCTATATCCCCTTAAATAACCGTCCCATATGGGTCATTTTTTATTTTATTATAACTCTCAATAAACGCTGTAAGCTTTCCTTATTTTCCCTTTATTTTGCTATAAATTTATACGATTCCATACAATGCTTAGGGCCTATTTATGATATAATATTATAATATAGAATATATAATAATATACATATGAGACTTTCACGGGCTTCATGGTGAAAGTCTTACTTATTGATAGGAGACTTTATGAAATTAACAAAAATGCATGGTCTTGGCAATGATTTTATCCTCTTTGCCGACCCTCAAGGTGCTAACAAGGACTATACTGATTTAGCCATTCGCCTTTGCGATCGTCGTACAGGCATTGGCGCTGATGGTTTAGTTATTGTTGTACCATCTGACACATGTGATGTGCGCATGCGCATCATCAACTCCGATGGTAGTGAAGCAGAAATGTGCGGCAATGCCATCCGTTGCTTTGCAAAATACGCTTATGAACACGGTGAAACAACGAAAGAGACTTTCACCATTGAAACCTTAGCTGGTGTAATGAAGCCTACATTGACTATCGAAAACGGTATAGTCACACAAGTTACTGTAGACATGGGCAAACCATTTTTTAAGGCCCAAGACATTCCTATGAACGTAAACATGGATAAGGTTATCGACGTAGACCTCGATGTAAATGGTGAGATCGTAACGGTAAGCTCCGTATTGCTCGGCGTGCCTCATACGGAGGTATTCATCGACGACATTACAAAAGCCCCTGTTACAACACAAGGCCCTATCCTTGAAAAGCACGATGCCTTCCCTGCCAACACCAATGTAAACTACATTGAAGTGGTAAACGACAAACACATCAAGGTGCGCACATGGGAACGCGGCGCTGGCGCTACTTTAGCTTGTGGAACAGGATCTTGTGCCTCTGCCGCTATGTCCTTTGAAAAGGGCTTAACAGGCCGCGAAGTAGATGTGGAACTCTATTTAGGAACATTGCATATTTCATACTTGGAGGATGGCACGGTGCTCATGACAGGCCCGGCTGAGGAAGTCTTCGAAACAGAACTTCCTATCGATTAAAATGAAGTGGTTACAACTTATATTAAATGCGTTCCTAAGGTACCAACAGGGTCGCACACTCATACCACGGAATATAGAGCCCCTTTTGGGACTACTTGCATCCATTCTCGTCATCCTCATAGCCGTAGCCAATAGCATCGCTATTGGTTATGCCTTGATTGTCGTATGGAGCATCATGGCCTACGTGTTCTACCGCAAAGGATATGCCCTAAAAGAATTATTAAACCTATCTTGGACAGGTGCGAAAACATCCATCATAGTGATGCAAATCTTCCTTCTCATCGGTTGGCTCATCGCCATGTGGCAAGCAGCAGGCGTTATTCCTATGATTATCGCCACAGGTATCGATTTAATTGATCCATCCATCTTTATCGTCTGTGCCTTTTTAATAACAGCTATAGTGAGTATGTTGTTAGGTACTGCACTAGGCACTGTAGGAACGATAGGCATCGTACTCATCACCATGGCAAGAGCTGGAAGTATTCCAGAAAATATCGTAGTTGGTGCCATTATTGCAGGTGCTTACTTTGGTGATCGAAACGGTCCACTATCCTCTAGTGCATCTCTTGTAGCGGCCTTGACCCATACAAAGGTATCGACGAATATTCCCATCATGTTTAAAGATGGTATTCCAGCACTCATCATCTCTACAGTGCTGTATCTATTACTATCTCAGTGGTACCCACTCAATTACGAAAATAGTTTACTATCCGATACAATTCACTTTATTTTCAATATCGATTGGACATTATGGATTCCAGTCATCATCGTCATTGGCCTATTGCCTTTGAAAGTATCTATCCGTTGGCCTATCGGACTCAGTGCATTAGCGGCGGCCATTCTAGCCTATACCAATCAGGATGCGAGCCTCTCAGAGTTGGGATGGTATACCTTAACAGGCTTTGAACTACCGCACTATAATCCACTAGCTAATATCATTCATGGCGGCGGTCTACAAACGATGTTTATCCCTACCCTTTCAATTTTTATGGCTACTGCCATTTCAGGCATGCTCGAAGGGGTTGGCTTCTGGAACGATATACGACAACTGTTAGAGCGAGCTAAAACACGGAGCGATGTATTTGCTGCCAATGTAGGTCTTGCTTTCTTAACAGGTGCGGTTGGATGCAGCCAAGCTATTGCGGTAGTTATGACGCACTCTATTATGCGTATTACCTACGCACAGCGAGGTATTCAAGACGAAGATGTAATGCTAGACTTTGAAAATAGTGGCATTCTCATCGCTCCATTACAACCATGGAATATCGCTGCCTACGTGCCCATTGTCATGATGGGTACAAGTTCAACAGGTTATGTACCATTTGCCTTCTTCCTATATCTAGTACCACTCATCTATTGGTTACGATTACGGAAGCAAGATCAACCAATCATACGCTAATTAGTATTATCTCAAAAGGGGAAATTGTATGATTTATACCATTACCTTTAATCCAGCTCTCGATTATATCGTGCGCCTTGATCACCTCAAGACGGATACTATTAATCGCACCATCCAAGAATACGTTCTCGGTGGTGGCAAAGGTATCAACGCATCTATCGTGCTCAACAATCTTGGCATGGATACGACAGCACTCGGCTTCATCGCAGGGTTTACAGGCGAAGAAATCGTAACACAACTCAAGAAATTCGGCGTGAAAGAAGATTTCATCCGGCTTCGCGAAGGATTAACCCGCATCAATGTTAAGGTAAAAGCCTCTGATGAGGAAACAGAGATTAATGGCCGCGGCCCAATCATTGCTACCGACGAATTAGAAGCTCTATACAAACAGCTTGATGCGTTGACCGAAAAGGACACCTTAATCCTTGCTGGCAGCATTCCTTCTAGCCTACCAAGCGATATGTACGAACTCATTATGGAGCGCTTACAACATAAAAATATTCGCATCGTAGTCGATGCTACAAAGGATCTACTCACAAAAGTCTTGCCTTATAAACCATTTTTAATTAAGCCAAATAATCACGAGCTTAGTGAAATCTTTGGGCGCACTTTATCTACAAAAGATCAGCTTGTAGAAGCAGCAAAAACATTGCAAGAGAAAGGCGCACAACACGTGCTCATCTCCATGGCTGGTGATGGTGCTATTTTGGTGTCCGCTGACGGCACTGTATATACCAGTCCTGCCCCTAAAGGAACTCTCGTGAATTCCGTGGGTGCTGGCGACTCCATGGTAGCCGGCTTTATTACGGGCTATGAAAAGACGGGTGACTTACAAGAGGCGCTCTATTGGGGTATCTCCAGTGGCTCTGCCTCCGCTTACTCTGAAAACCTCGCTACACTGGCAGAAGTAGAAGCATTACTTTCACAAGTACGAGTTAACTAGTTTTACATTTTATTTGCATCAAGGAGTACACATATGCAAATCACTGATTTATTAAAACCTCAATCCGTCCTGCTAAATGCAGACCCTGTAACAAAGGCTGACGCAATTTACACCTTAGGCGAGTTAATGGAAAAAGGTGGCAACCTCATTGACAAAGCTGAGTACTTAGCAGCCGTTTTCGCTCGTGAAGAATCTGGCTCTACCGGCCTTGGTGACGGCATCGCTACACCACATGCTAAGTCCGCAGGCGTAAAAGAAGCAGGCCTAGCCGCTATGGTCGTGCCTAACGGTGTAGATTTTGAAGCGCTTGATGGTCAACCTTCCCGCCTATTCTTCATGATTGCAGCTCCAGAAGGTGCGGCTGACACTCACGTAGAGGTATTGAGCCATTTAGC
>CABQQJ010000099.1 GCA_902466275.1 uncultured Veillonella sp.
CGACAAATTTACCCATACAATGTACCTGTTTGTGGTATTAATCTTGGTGAGTTGGGTTTCTTAAACCAAATCGAAGTTCACCAAATGCAAAGTCATATAAAACGTATAGTTCAAGGTGACTACAAGATAGAAAAGCGTGGTCACTTATATGCTTATATTGACCGTAATGATGGGAAAGAAGAAGAGCTAGTACCAATTATTAATGAAATTGTTATCACTCGTGCAGAACCAGCTAAAATGGCACGAATTAATATGTCTATTAATAATCAACATACTCAAATGTATCCTTCTGATGGTTTAATCGTTTCTTCTGCTACAGGATCTACAGGTTATAATCTATCAGCTGGTGGTCCAATCATGAAACCAGATAATAGATCTATCATAGTTACACCAGTAGCACCACATCTAATCCAAGGTGTATCTCTAGTATTAGAGGAGCATGATACGATTCAAATTACAATGCCTGAACGAGAACCACAATTACACATTTGTATTGATGGTACTTTTGACTATTCTTTTACAAATAAAGAAACCTTACATATAAGTTCAAATCCTGTTTACTGCTTATTTGTGCGATTTAAAGATCAATGTTTCTTTGGTACATTATTCAAAAAATTAGCGTCTCGTAGAGACGAATTGTTATAACCAAATCTCAAGTGGGGTGGTTTTGTGATTAACATTAACAATGCTGTTCAATTCCAACATTTAATCTGGGATAGATGTATGGAAAATGCCAAAGTGGTAGTAGATGCTACATGTGGTAATGGCCATGATCTTTTATACCTTTCTAAACGGGCACAAAAAGCATGCCATCTATATGGAATTGATATTCAAATGAAAGCTATTAAAACTAGCAAGGAGCTTTTACAATCAAATGATATTGCGCCAGAAGTGAGTTTAACGTTTATTCATGACTCTCATGATTTGGCGGTAGCTCATCAATTAAAGGATGAAGTTATTGATTTAATGATTTTTAACCTAGGATATTTACCAGGTGACGATCATCAAGTTATAACTAAACCGCATCAAACCATAGATGCCATAGATAAAGGGTTACATAAGTTATCCAAGTCAGGAGTTATCACAATTGTTGCTTATCCTGGAACTCCTGAAGGGATGGAAGAAATGCAGTCCCTTACATCATATTTATCTAATTTAGAACAGAAATTGTATAATGTATGTCATTGGCATCCAATGAATCAAATAAATAATCCACCTGAGTTATTTATATTGCAAAAACGATAAAAAGAAATATATCTTTATTCATTATGAATAAAACTCATAATCAACATGTAAAAGCCCCTTTATAGGGGCTTTTATTTATACATGTATATTTTTCTACTTTTAAATTATTAATTCCCTATAAATAGATGAACCTTATGAGCTATGAATTTGCACGTTATCAATATATAGAATATTAACAATATTTTAAATATTAATATAATATGCATAAGACGTATAATATATGCGATTTATACCATATATTAATTATGAATATATGGTATAATATTATCAGAAAGATACTATTCTCTTTTATGTGCAAGGTTTAAAAAAGGGAGTTCAAAATGAAACGCTATCGCTATAACAAAATTAAAGAGATCGTGCAGTCCAAGGCGATTGAAACACAAGAGGAATTAGCTGCGGCTTTACTAGAAGAAGGTATTGAAGTTACACAAGCTACAGTTTCTCGTGATATTAAGGAATTAATGTTAATCAAAATTCCTACAGGCGATGGACATTATCGTTATGCATTATCTCCAGAGGAAAATGTAGTTTTATCTCGTAGTCGCATTAACAGATTATTCCAAGATTCTTTAATTAAGGTTGATCACAGTTTAAACCAAGTTGTATTACATACAATCCCTGGTTCTGCTCAATCTGTAGCATTTTCTATCGACCATGCAAAATGGACTGAAATTATTGGTACATTAGCAGGGGACGATACTATTTTGTTAATTGCAAAATCCGAAGCTGAAGTTCCAGCAATTTTAGCGAAAATTCAAGATTTAATGAAGGACTAATAATATGTTAACGCAAATGAGCATTCGCAACTTTGCGTTGATTGAGCAAATGAATATTTCATTTAATGATGGCATAACTATCTTTACCGGCGAAACTGGGGCAGGGAAATCCATTCTTATGGATGCCTTTAGTATCCTATTAGGAGAACGCGCAAGTAGCGAGTTTATTCGTCACGGTAAAGATAGTTTTGTTATTGATGGAATATTTGATATTGCTAATCACCAAAGTATTCAAGACCTATTAGAGTCTAAAAATGTCATGATAGAAGAAGGCCAGTTAATTCTATCAAGATCCTTTAACCGTAATGGCAAATCTAGTATATTGGCTAATGATCAACCAATACCTTTAAAAGCTTTAAAGGAGATTGGTCAATACTTAGCAGATATTCACGGACAATATAGCAACCAACGTTTACTAGACGCTGATACACATCATGAATATTTAGATACTTTTAATAAAGAAGGAAAAGAAGCCTATAAAACTTATACTGATGCGTATAAAATGTATAAGAAAGCAAAACAAGATGTAGATTATTTACAAGAAAATATGTCTGAGCGAGCCCGGGAGCTTGATATGCTTAGATACCAAATCGACGAAATTGAAGATGCTGGTCTGAGTGTTGGTGAAGATGTAACTATTGCTGAAGAACTTAAGCGTCTTGACAGTTTTGAACATATCGATAAGGTTTTAGGTTCTTGTTATGATGCCTTTTATAATGGACGTCAACCATTACTTGATACGATTAACTCGATTAAGGTAGAGGTTAATGATCTAGTAAAATATGACAGCGAGTTAAAAGAAGTCTCAGAAATGGTGGACTCTGCTTATTTCCAACTAGAAGAAGCTGCACAATCTTTAGATCGTTACAGGGATACTATCAGCTACGATGAAGAGCGTTATAAGTATTGCCAAGACAGAGATACCACAATTTATAGCTTAAAGAAAAAATATGGTGAAACCGTAGAAGATATTCTAGCATACGAAGAAAAGGCGCAATCTCGTTTAGAAGAACTAGAAGGCCTTGTATTTGCTCAAGATGAATTAGAAACACGTCTTGAAGAAGCAAAAAAGGTAGCAGAAGAAGCGTTAACAGTTTTACACGAGGTACGTCAAAAAAATGCAAAAGATATTGCTACGGCCTTACATCAAGAATTAGTGGATCTAGGGATGCCCAAAGGGGATATTCAATTTCATATTGAAGAGGGGACTGAGTTATCCTCATTAGGTGCAAAGTCTATTGAAATGTTATTCTCTGCGAATAAAGGGGAACAGTTATTACCTCTACATAAAGTAGCATCTGGCGGTGAGTTAGCTCGCATTGCATTAGCCTTTAAATCAGTATTCCGCAGTGACGCTTTTAAAACGATGGTATTTGATGAAATTGACGTTGGTATCAGCGGTGATATAGCACTTAAGGTGGCAGAAAAAATACTTAATTTATCTAGAACAAATCAAGTATTTTGTATTACCCATTTGCCTCAAACTGCAAGTATTGCGAAACAACACTATCATCTATCTAAAATCGAGCAAGATGATCGTACAATCTCTACATTAGTAGTCTTAAATGAGGAAGAACGAGTAACACAAATTGCGTCTATGATGTCTGGTAAGGGAATGTCTGCTACAGCACTTGCGGCGGCGAAAGAACTTATTGACCATTTTAATTGACTAAAATCGCATAATTACTTATACTAATAGTATTAAATGAATATGTTGATAGAGGTGCGAGTATTAAGAGTAATCATGAGGAGTAGGCATGCATTGATCCATGATAAAAGGGATGCTTGCCGAAGTTCGATGATTGCGACTCATCGTTCTGGTTGTCTATTTAATAGATAGACAACTGTCATCAATCTTGTATTGGTGGAGTGCTATCATTGAGCTTTTAGTAAAAGTTATAAGCTATATAAACTATAAGGCCAGTGGATGCATCCACTGGCTTTTTTGGAGGTATATATGATTCGAGTAATGGTAAATGGCGCTGGCGGCAAAATGGGTCGTGAAGTGGTCAAAGCAGTACATAACGATCCTGATTTAACATTAGTTGGTGGTATTGATCCGACTAAGGCAAGGGAAGATGTAGGCTCTGTAGCAGGAATCGAACAATTAGGTATCAAGATGAATGCCTCCATCGATGAGGTATTAGATACAAATAAACCTGATGTGATTGTAGATTTCACTAATCCTGCAGTTATTTATGAAAACGCGAAGAAAATGTTATCCGCTGGTATTCATGTAGTCATCGGTACTACAGGATTGACCGCAGAACAACGTGATGAACTTGATACAATAGGTCGTTCCAATCAAGCGAATTGCTTAGTGGCTCCAAACTTTTCTCTTGGGGCGGTAATGATGATGAAAGTGTCTGCAGAGCTCGCTCCATATTTCCCTAATGTAGAAATTATAGAATTACATCATAATCACAAATACGATGCGCCTTCTGGCACAGCTATTTTAACAGCTAAATTGATTAACGATGCTAAACAAGCTGCTAAGGTAACTGCTGATGAGGATTTAACTCGTGAAAGCTTACCAGGTGCTCGTGGTGCCAAGGTTGATGATGTAACAATTCATAGTGTACGCCTTCCAGGTTATGTGGCTCATCAAGAAGTTTTATTTGGTGGTTATGATGAAACATTAACCATACGTCATGATAGCTTAAGCCGTTTATCTTTTATGCCAGGCGTAGTATTAGCATGTAAAAAAATTAGTTCTAAAACTGGCTTAACATACGGTTTAGAACATTATTTATAATTTTGAGCAAGGAGATTTATCAATGAAAAAACCTAATGTTGCAATCCTAGGTGCTACTGGTGCAGTAGGTGCTGAATTTATTACACTTATTGAAGAGCGTAATT
>CABQQJ010000100.1 GCA_902466275.1 uncultured Veillonella sp.
GTATACTGAGTTAGCGGTAAAAAATAGAGAGTTTAGTCATAATTCTTTACATTTTTACATATAAATTTATAAAAAGTATGGTATACCATACTTTTTTCTATGTCTTAACATATATTTCAGCGGTAACAAAATGGGGAGGTTGCCAATATGTTGCAGGTCATTAAACGGGATGGTACAAAGGTACCATTTGATAAGAATAAGATTGCTTTGGCTATAGAAAAAGCTGAGCATAGTAGTACAGGGTTGTACGAAGAGGGGTTGGCACAGCGTATTGCTGATGAAATTGAAGAATATGCTACAAAGCTCCAAAAAGACATGACAATTTATGCTATTGAAGATCAAGTGTATTATAAGTTGATTGAGTATCATAATCCTGCAACGGCACGTGCCTATGAAGGTTACAAAGCTGTTCAAGCTTTTAAACGCCGTCAAAATACAACTGATGATGATGTAATTGGTTTATTAGATCGTAGTAATATCAGTGTTCTTGATGAAAATTCTAATAAAGATGCTGCCATTGTATCTACACAACGCGATTTAATTGCTGGTGAAGTATCTAAGGATATTGCTCGTCGTAAATTAATTCCTACAGATATTTTAGAAGCCCATGATAGTGGAGCTATCCACTTCCATGATATGGATTATATTATTCAACCTATGTTTAACTGTTGCTTGATTAATTTGGAAGATATGCTTACAAATGGCACAGTAATCAATGGTAAGAAAATCGATACACCTAAGTCTTTCCAAGTTGCTTGTACTGTAACAACACAAATCATTGCACAAGTAGCATCTGGTCAATATGGTGGCCAAAGTATTAATGGTATTGACCGTATTTTGGCACCATTTGTACGTAAATCTTATGAAAAAATCCTCAATAATGTTATTGAAGAGCAAGTTGAGATTTACGGCATGGAGCCTAATATGGAAAAGGCTCGTGAAATAGCGTGGAAACGTACGCGTAAAGAGGTTAAAGATGGTATTCAAACTATTCAATACCAAATTAATACATTGATGACTACAAATGGTCAATCTCCATTTGTTACATTATTTATGTATTTCCAACCAGACTATGAATACGCGAAGGAAGCGGCTCTTATTACAGAAGAAATTTTGCGCCAACGTATTAAAGGTGTAAAAAACGAAGCCGATGTATATATTACACCAGCCTTTCCTAAGTTGATTTATGTTCTTGATGAGCATAATGTAACACCAGATAGTCCATACTATTACTTAACTGAATTGGCAGCACAATGTACGGCTAAGCGCATGTACCCTGACTATATTTCTGCAAAAAAAATGAAGGAAAACTACTCAGGTAATGTCTTTAGTCCTATGGGCTGTCGATCCTTCTTATCTCCTTGGAAGGATGAAAATGGTGAATACAAGTTTGATGGACGTTTTAACATTGGTGTAGTAAGTTTAAACTTACCTCAAATTGGCATTCTAGCCCGCGGTAGTGAAGAACGATATTTTGAAATTTTAGATAAACGACTTGAGTTGGCAGAAAAAGCGCTAATGCTTCGTTATGAATTACTTAAGGACGTAGTGAGTGATGTGTCACCAATCCATTGGCAACACGGTGCTATTGCAAGACTTAAAAAAGGCGAGAAAATTGCCAAATTCTTGACTGGCGGTTATGCGACTATTTCCTTGGGATATATTGGTATTTATGAAGCAACTCGCTTAATTACCGGTGAATCGAATACAGGCGAGAAAGGTCGCGTTTTTGCGATGAAGATTATGGATCGCTTAAATGCAGCTGTTGATGAATGGCGAGTTAAACATAACATGGGGTTCGCATTATATGGTACACCTGCTGAAAGTTTAACCCATCGATTCTCTTCTTTGGATCGCGCTCGTTTTGGTATTATTGAGGACATTACGGATAAGGGTTATTATACTAATAGTTATCATGTAAGCGTACGAGAAGAGATTAATGTATTTGACAAGTTCTCCTTTGAATCTGAGTTCCAAAAGAAATCTACAGGTGGCTGTATTTCCTATGCAGAAATTCCTAATATGACTAATAATATTCCAGCTGTTTTGACTATGATTCAATATATTTATGATCATATTTCTTATGCTGAATTTAATACCAAGTCTGACTATTGTCACGAATGTGGCTTTGATGGAGAAATTAAGGTAAATGAACATAACGAGTGGGAATGCCCTCGTTGCCATAATACAAATCGCGATAAATTAACTGTTATCCGTCGTACTTGTGGATACCTTGGTGAAAACTTCTGGAATGAAGGGCGCACAAAGGAAATTAAAGATCGTGTAATGCACATTTAAGATTATTAGAGGTATAGTTTTAATAATTATCCTGTATATTAAGCATATTAAGATAAACTGTTATATAGATTAATATAATTATCATAGACATCTAATGATGTGGGTATGTTAATAGATACGATTTTAGAGTTCTAAATACGATAGTTTTAAATGGTAAAAGCTGTGCCTAAGGCACAGCTTTTACTGTATATATGAGAAATTGAAATATATCTATATAGTGTTGATCAAAGTTGATAGGCACTACTATGGAGGTTATGATGAGATATGGGCAAATAAGACAATATGATATTGCCAATGGAGAAGGGATTCGTACATCTATATTTGTAACAGGTTGTACACATTGTTGTTATAATTGTTTTAATGAAGAATACCAAGATTTTAATGCTGGTAAGGTATGGACGCAAGCTGAGACAGATTTAGTGGTTTCCTATGTGAAGAATCCTACATGTTCAGGTTTAACATTATTAGGTGGGGAGCCATTTCAAAATGTACAAGGCTTATTACCGGTGGTGAGAGCTGTTCGAGCAGCGGCGCCAGAAAAGAAGATTTGGGCCTATTCCGGCTATGAAATAGATGATATCTTAGAAGATGAGTTGCGAAGTGCTTTATTACAAGAAATCGACATTCTCGTAGATGGCCGCTTTGTAGATGAACTTAAGGATCCTGCTTTGCGCTTCAGAGGTTCTTCAAATCAGCGTATCATTGATGTTAAAAAGACATTAGCGGCTGGGGAAATTGTATTAGCGATGGAGTAAATATGATATATGATAAACGATTTATAGGACTCATTATTATAGTTGGCTTTATAGCAGGGCTAGTAGGGGCTTCCTATACGCATTTATTACATGGAATCCAACATTTCGTATATAATTACTCCTCTGCTGATCATCTGAGCTTTGGTGCAGCTGTGGCCCGAGTATCACCGATAGAACGATTAATACCCTTAATCGTCTGTGGCGTGATAGGTGGCGTAGGTTGGGTTTTGATTCACAGATATGGTAAAGGCGTTGTAGATATAAAAACGGCAGTTTCTGGTAAAATGGATATGAATCCAATTACTACTGTTTTACATGCAACACTGCAAATAATTACGGTAGGTATTGGTTCTCCATTAGGTCGAGAAGTTGCACCACGTGAGGCTAGCGCTGGTATTACTACCTTTTTAGTTAAACATTTTGATATAAAACAAGAAGACCGTCAATTATTAATTGCATGTGCTGCAGGCGCTGGTTTAGCTGCAGTTTATAATTCACCATTATCTGCGGCAATTTTCACATTAGAAACTTTGCTTCTTACTTGGAATATACGTGCTATGAGTGCAGCCCTCTTATGTTGTGGTTTGGCTACATTTGTGACGCGACAAGCTGGTGTAGGAGATGTTATACAATATACAATGGCACAACCCAGTTTGGGGAGTCATTATGTAGAGTTTTCTATCGTTTTAGGCGCTATTATTGCAATTGGTGTTGTTTTATTTAATATTACACAAAGTAAGCTACCCGCCATTCATCGTAGTAGTCCTGTAATGATTCCCATTTCTATCGTAGCATTTACACTAATTGGTGTTTTAGCTATGTATTTTCCTGAAATTCTTGGAAATGGTAAAGCAGGCAATGAGTTGACTTTTACGAACGATATCACATGGACATATGCATTAGGTTTATTTGGATCCAAATGGGTAGCTGTTTTACTTGCTTTGGCCGCTGGTGCATATGGTGGTCGTATTACACCATCTATGATGTTAGGTAGTACTTTGGGGATCGTATTTGGTACCGTATGGGCTATTGCTATAGCGCCAATATCTTTGGGGATGTCTGCTTTTGTGGGGGCCGTAGTATTCTTAGGCCTTGCACAAAAAATGCCTATGACATCTTGTGTATTTATGCTTGAATTATCTCGTTTCTCTGTAGAGATGTTGTTTCCTATAGCTTTAACAATGGGGACAGCACTTATGGTAGAACAAATTGTTCAGGCGAAATTAAAGACTAGTAAATAGTTATTAACTAGAGTATTTATAAATGTGTATGACTACATATTTTTATTACCTTGAAATACTATAAATGTATAATGCTATATTTAGTTATATAAAGGCATATTAAGCTTGTGAATAAAAAATAAAAGCGGATAGTTATGATCAACTATCCGCTTTTGTTATATGTAATTATACGATCTTAGCGTTTTTATCGTATTCCTCGCCACCTGCATCAGGAAGCATACCATATTCAATAGTCCACAAGTGTTTATATTTTAAAGCTTGATTGTGAATGCGTTCAATTTGAGTTTCATCTGTGCGAACAATACGAGCAGGAATGCCTACTACTAAAGAGTTAGGTGGGATGACAGTGTTTTCTTTTACTACTGCACCAGCTGCAATAATAGATCCAGATCCGACATGACAACCACTGAGTACAATGGCACCCATGCCAACTAAAACATTATCTTCGATTGTACTGGCATGAACGATTGCACCGTGGCCGATTGTTACATAATCGCCTAAGATACATGCTTTATCGTCGTCCACATGCAAAACAGAGTTATCTTGTACATTAGAATAACGACCTACTACAATTTTGTTT
>CABQQJ010000101.1 GCA_902466275.1 uncultured Veillonella sp.
TTTCTGCCAACGGCTCTAAGCCACGTTCACGGGCAATCATAGCGCGCGTACGTTTCTTAGGACGATATGGTAAATACAAATCTTCTAATTCTTGAAGCTTTGTGGCAGCCTCTAAGGCTTTCATCAACTCGGCAGTCATCTTTTCTTGCTCTGTAATAGAGGCAATGATTTCTTGACGACGTGTCTCCAAATTGCGCAAATATTTAATGCGTTCTTCAATGGTGCGCAATTGCTCATCTTGCAATTCGCCCGTTACCTCTTTACGATACCGCGCAATAAATGGCACCGTATTGCCTTCGTCCAACAATTCTACGGCAGCTTGCACCTGCTTTGGCTTAACATTTAATTCACTGCCAATAATGGCAAACATTCTTTCACTCATTTAGATGCCTTTCTGCGATAGGTTACAAAACGATGAGGATATTTATTCTTTTCATCCACCATGCCGTCTACAACGGATTCAATGGTGAAAGCCTCCTCTGAGAACTCTGGGAAAAATGCATCCCCTTCAAATTCGTGGTCTACTTCAGTGATATACATAGTATCTACGTAAGGTAGAAAAGCCTCGTATACTTGAGCGCCACCAATAACGTAGGCCGCATCAAGAGCACGTGCTGCTTCAGCAGCCGCCTCAGGGCTATGGAAAATCTTAACACCTTCTGGTGCATCAAAACCTTTATCACGAGTAATTACCCAATGCTCACGATTTGGCAACAAGAACGGTAAGCTTTCAAAGGTCTTACGGCCCATGATGATAACATGGCCTGTTGTTTTTTCCTTAAAGAATTTCAAATCATTTGGCAAATGCCAAATCAAGGTATTATCTTTACCGATTACACGATTATGTGCTACGGCTACGATTAATGCTAACATACTGCCCTCTTTCAGTTAATACTATATGGCAACAGTCATAAATTATACTATTTAGCAATGTCTATGAACACAATACTATATAGCAATAGCCATACATATTATGCTATTTAACAATTGTCATGAATACAATGCTATACAGCAACAGTCATGGATAATTTACCTAAATGTTCATATCCATCTAAGGTAATGTCCTCTGGTGTGAAGTCATAGAAGTCTTTTACCTCAGGATTCACGATAATTTTTGGAGCAGGCAACGCTTGATCGCGACGTGCTAATTGCTCACGCAATGCATCTACGTGATTTTCATAGATGTGGGCATTGTTGATAACATGTGTAAATTTACCTGGTTTTAGACCGGTTACTTGAGCAATCATACATTGTAATGCCGCATATTGAGCCGTGTTAAACGGAACGCCAAGCCCCATGTCACCACTGCGTTGGATGAGCATGCAGTTCAAGTAACCATCCCCTACATCCCATAAGGTTTCATACGCACATGGTTGCAACGCCATATCATCTAAATCTTCAATATTCCAAAGGGTTACTATCATTCGGCGGCTATCAGGATCTTCTTTAATCGTTTTGATGAGCTTATCTAGTTGTTTGTACTTTGCAATTTGGTAGCCATATGCTTTACCAATAGTACCATCTTCACGCATCCATTCATCCCATACGTGCACATTCATTTCTTGCAATTTGCGCACGTCATTGGACTGCATTTGCCAAATCCACAATAATTCTTTTACAGCTGTTTTGAAAGCTACAAATTTAGTGGTTAAAATTGGAAATTCCTCTTGCAAGTCAAATTGCATGATTTGTTGAGGCAATTTGTACGTTGCAATGCCTGTGCGATTTTGACCATAAATGCCATGATCTAAAATATTTTCAATAATACCGAGGTATTGTGTATCTGCTAAGCTCATTTATCCCCCTAGATCTATTTATAATAAGCAAAAAATACTAACGTATATCTTGATAATCTTACTAAAATATATAGTACTATCATACTAAAAAATATATGGTACTACCATATATACAGTAAAATTTATTATCCCTTATATTCTGCAATGGCCTGTAAAAAGCTGAGGCCATATTTTTTCAATTTTGCTTCCCCTACACCTTTTACATTTCCAAACTCACCTAATGTAGTTGGTCGTAAATTGGCTAGGTCAATAAGTACTGTATCGGGGAAGATAAGATATGGTCGAAGCCCTGCCTCTTCAGCTAAGCGCTTACGATGTTGTCGTAAATGTTCAAATAAACCACCCGCCCCGGAACTAGCTTTTCCTCGTGATGTAGTAGACGTAGACCGACTAGTTCGAGATGGTACAGACACATGTTGTCTGATTTCCTCTACCTCTTTATGCCCAGCAAGGACCTCCTCCGCACCAGCCGTCAAGGATAGCACAGGATACTTACCTGAAGAACTACACAAGTACCCAGAGGCTACAAACTGTTGGATGAGCCCTTTAATAGATTTCTCGTCTACATTACTTAGTAAACCAAAGACAGGCAGTGCATCGTGGCCTGCCCGCATAATGCGGTCAGTTCGCTCACCACGTACGATAGAGGTAATCATAGAGGCACCATAGCGCTCATCGGTCCCCATAATAGCACGGAATATAGCCTTCGCCTCTTTTGTTACATTTACCTTATCACCGGAGCCTTTACAAGAACTACAATTATCACAAGTAGTCCAAACGGTGCTTTCACCAAAATAGTTAAGCATATATTTACGCAAGCAATTACTGCAGAAACAGTAGTCAATCATAGACTGTAATTTACGAAGCTCCACCTCTTGCCGCTCAGGTGTCTCGATGGACTGTTCAATCAAATACTTATGAACCTGTACATCCTGCCCACTGTAGAGCAAGATACATTCTGCAGGAGCTCCATCGCGACCTGCACGACCCGCTTCTTGATAGTAAGACTCCATGTTGCGCGGCATTTGGTAGTGCAACACATAGCGCACATTACTCTTGTCGATGCCCATACCAAAAGCATTGGTAGCCACCATGACCTGCAGTTTATCATCTGCATAAGCATTTTGCATCTCACGGCGCACCTCGTCGCTGAGCCCCCCATGATAATGGCCTACCTTAACGCCTGCACGGGTGAGATTTTCATACACTCGATCCACATCCTTGCGCGTCGCACAATAGATAATACCATTTTCGTTGGCATGTTGGCGTACATAGTGAACCACATAGTCCATGCGCTTTGGTGTACGGATGACAGAGAAGGATAAATTAGGCCGATCAAAACCCGTCACGTATACATTAGCCTTATCTAGGCCTAATAATTTTTTTATATCATTTTCTACATATTTCGTCGCCGTCGCTGTGAAAGCCCCCACGATAGGTCTCTTTGGCAATGAATTGAGCCACTCTCCGATAAGTCGATAAGACGGTCTAAAATCATGGCCCCACTCAGAGATACAGTGAGCCTCATCCACGATAACTTGAGCAATCGGTAACGCTCGCAGTACATTACAGAAAAAATTAGACCCTAGTCGCTCTGGTGCAATATATAACAGCTTAATCTTACCACTACGCACCTCGTACATCGTTTTATTAAACTCCGCTTGCGTAAGGGTACTATTGATGAGCGCCGCTGGTATATTCTGCACCAAAAGACCATCTACTTGGTCTTTCATAAGAGAAATGAGCGGCGAAAACACGATAGTAAGCCCCGCCTTGCAGAGTGCAGGTATCTGAAAACAGATAGACTTACCAGCCCCCGTCGGCATGATGCCAATTACATCTTCATTGCGTAATAAGGATGCAATGGGAGCCTCTTGAGCCGGTCTAAAGGAGGTATACCCAAAGTAGGTCTCCAACATACGCAACGCTTGTTGTTTCGTCACAATTTGATGCGGTTTAGGTACTTCATGCTTAGTGCCTACTTGTTGTTCCATAGGACCCTCCTTTCACGTTCCAGAAATGTAAATATTAATCTCGATTACTACTGACCAATATTTCGTATACCCAATACGAAATATCGTTTTTCCATTCTTCTATTTTATCATATTTTGTTCGGTATGGGACTCATTAGTATATGATTTCATAAGCAACAATCTAATGCGTATCTCTAAAGTATATGGGCTAAATTGGTATAGGAATCTTGTTGATATCACTAATTTTTTACCCTCTAAAGTACTAATATGTGGTACAATAAAAATTATTTACTATACTATAGAATATAACTAGAACCTAAGGAGGTCTTATATAGGCATGACACAAGACAACTTAATGATTATTATCGCCTTTGCCTTATACCTAGGACTCATGATGTATATCGGGGTCTACTATTACAGGAAATCTAACAGCATTGGTGATTACATCCTCGGTGGCCGACAACTAGGACCATGGATCACAGCACTCAGTGCAGAGGCATCAGATATGAGTGGTTGGATGCTCATGGGTGTGCCTGGTCTAGCGTATACTACGGGGATTTCTGGTGTATGGATTGCCGTAGGCCTCACATTAGGTACATGGGCGAACTGGAAATTCGTTTCTAGACGCTTACGTAACCATACTGAGGTAGCCAGTGATAGCTTGACATTACCGGATTATTTGAAGAATCGTTTCCACGATCAATCGCATTCAGTAGCTGTCATTTCCGCCTTATTTATCTTAATTTTCTTCTTGATTTATACATCATCAGGATTCGTGGCAGGGGGCAAATTGTTCAATACCATCTTTGGTCTTGATTACACCGTATCCCTCTTTATCACAGCTGGTATCGTCGTATTCTATACCTTCCTTGGCGGATTCCTCGCCGTATCTTGGACAGACTGTATCCAAGGGGCATTGATGTTCTTCGCCATCTTAGCAGTACCAATTACGGCTGCCATGTTTATGGGTGGCCCTATTGAAACATTCCAACTCATTCAACATGAGTTTCCGCAAGGACTTAGCCTATTTGGTGATCCATCTGATTGGTTCACATGGGCTATTGGCTTAATCTCTTCTCTTGG
>CABQQJ010000102.1 GCA_902466275.1 uncultured Veillonella sp.
AAAAATTTACAAGCCGTTGATTGCTTACCATATCACGTTATGGGTACTGCTAAATATAAGGAGTTAGGTATTCCCTATCGCCTAGAGGGCATCCCAGCTGCAACGAAAGATATTGCAGCTAAAGCGACAAGAACCGTGGTGGAAGGCATCAAGGCCTATAGACGCCATTGGTGGAGTCCCATCAAAACACAACATCAATCATAATCAAGTTTGAGGATAACTACCTCCCTTGATATATATAAATATATATACCAAGACTTGATCTATGATAGCCCTAATCAATAGAGCCGCCCCCATACAACCGGGGACGGCTCTTATTGCATTTAAATAAACTTTCTATCATACAAACGGGCAGCGATGAGGACCACTAAACAAGATCCCACATTATGCACTAATGCACCTGTAGTAGGCGTCAAAACCTCAAGCAATGAGAGAATAATAGCGATACAATTAATGACCATTGATAAAGCAATACTAAATTTTATAGTTTTAATCGTAGCATCTGATAATCGTTTAATATAAGGAATTTTACTAAGGTCATCACTCATCAAAGCAATGTCTGCTGTTTCTATGGCAATATCACTACCAATAGTCCCCATTGCAATACTCACATCAGCAGTCTTCATAGCCGGTGCATCGTTAATTCCATCGCCAACCATACAAACCTTATGATGTTTCCCTTGCAATGATTCGATAATACTTACTTTTTCTCCTGGTAAAAGCTCCGCATGTATTTCGGAAACGCCAGATTTCTTTCCAATATATGTAGCTGCTTCTTTACTATCACCAGTAAGTAATACTGTTGTCATATCTAAGCTTGAGATAGCAGATATCATATTTATCGCATCATTTCGCATTGTATCAGATAATGTAATGATACCTATAATATGCTCTTTATCTGCAATAATGACAGATACCTTTCCTTCACTTCGATATACATTAATGGCTTTTTGAATAGAATCACATACAATAATATTATGCTCTTCAAGAAATCGTTCATTTCCACAATATAATTCCCGACCTTTTATTACGGCTATAATCCCTTTACCTACAGACATCGTAAATGAAGTAGTATCAAGTATTTCTAAATCTTGCTCTATGGCATGAGAAACGATAGCCTTGCCAATAGGATGTTCGCTCTTAGCCTCTGCAGATGCAGCTAATTGAAGAATATCAATTTCACTATAATCTGTATCAACGGCTAAAATAGATTGAACCGCTAACTGCCCACATGTTAAAGTACCGGTTTTATCAAATGCCATGGTATCTACTTTTCCCATAGTTTCAAGAATTTCACCAGATTTAATAATAACGCCATGTTTAGTAGCTTGACCAATAGCGGCCATAACCGCAGTAGGTGTAGCAAGCACCAATGCACAAGGACAAAACACAACCAACACAGTAACACCGACGATGATATTTCCAGTTACTAGATAGCCTATACATGCAATCATCAATGCAATAGGCACCAATCGACTAGCAACAGTATCAGCTATGCGCTGAATCGGAGCCTGTTTCTGTTCTGCATTTCGAATAAGCTGAATCATTTTTTGAATAGAACTATCTTCGCCCACTTTAGTAGCTATAATATCTATGGCACCAAAACAGTTAATAGTTCCACCAAATACATCATCATCAATTGTTTTATCAACAGGTATAGACTCTCCTGTCATAATGGATTGATCTACCGTTGTTTCACCGTTAATGATTCGCCCATCTACAGGTATCGTTTCGCCCGGAAGGATTCGTAAGTAATCACCACGGTGTATAGACTCTACGGAAATCATTATTTCTTTGTTATCTTGTATTTTACGACCCTTAACAGGTGCTAACGAAATTAACTTTTTTAACCCTTTTTTTGCTCGCTCCGTAGTTGATTCTTCAAGGAGAGCGCCTAAAGCCATAATAAACGCTACCTCACCAGCCGCAAATATATCTCCGATGGCAACGGCTGCAAACATAGCCATGGAAATCAATAGAGCTGATGAGATTTTACTAATTCCCTTATTATATACGATCCTTCGAATAGATAAATACACAAGAGGAAAACCACAAATAATAACGGTAACCCAAGAAGGCTCAAAAGGGAATATATTTTGAAACGGACTCTGTCCACCAAACTCCTCTATCAAATGCGGAATCCCATCAAGCAGTAAAAATAGCCCTGCTAAAATCGTCATATATAAACCAGATAATATATCATGTATTCGATGTACCATACAGCAATCCCCTTATCAGACTTTCACTATCAATATGAATTGAATTATAACTATACTTACAGTACAATAATTACGATAGCGAACACTTTGTTCACTTTAATTGTATCAACCTATGGTTTTAATACAATATATAAAACATCGCATATGTTCATTACGGAACATATATGATGTTTTGTACTAAAAGTATGACAGGAGTTAATATGGATCGTAGACAGAAAAGGACTCGTAAAGCCATATTTATAGCTTTTAACGACTTATTATCTAATAAGGCATATGACAAAATCACCGTTCAGGAAATCATTAGTGCCGCAGATATTGGACGCACCACATTTTATGCTCATTTCGACACAAAAGAGGCATTACTAGAAGCCCTCTGCGAAGACTTATTTTTACATATAAAAGATAGTATTAATCATTTACCTCATGCTCATGGGCTTTATCAACAAAGTATTTACCCAGTCTCAGTATTTGGTCATTTATTACAACATTTACAGCAAAATGAAAATAAAATCCTCGAACTACTAGCTAGTGATAATAACGAAATCTTTTTGCGCTATTTTAGAGATCATCTAAATGAGTTGGTGCAAGGATATTTCATCAATCAAGACCGTAAAGCAAATACAAATCTACCGGATGACTTTATTATCAATCATATTTCAGGTAGTTTTGTGGAAATGGTGTTATGGTGGGTAAAAAACGGCATGAAAGAATCACCTACAAAATTAGACAATTACTTTCATGCCGTTATAGAACCTATTATATAATTATTTTAAATCTATTAGGATACAACATTGATTGGTTCACCCTTAAAGAAGGCTTGTACATTATCTCGAATAATGCCTACCAAGCGTTGACGTGTTTCAAGGCCTTTCCAGCCCATATGAGGTGTGATAATAACATTATCCAGTGTATATAGAGGGCTATCCTCTGCTGGAGGTTCTACCTCTTGTACATCAAGACCTGCACCTGCAATGCGTTTAGCCGCTAATGCTTCACAAAGATCTGCTTCATTAATGAGAGGACCACGGCCAGTATTTACGATGACTGCACTAGGTTTCATTTTACTGATGGCTTCTTTATTAATCATGTACTTAGTTTGGTCATTCAATGGGCAATGCAATGTAATATAATCACTATTTTCAAGTAGTTCATCAAGACTTACATAGCGAATACCGTCGCCATCAGCCTTTGGTGTACGTGTATGAACCAAGATGTTCATACCTAGCGCTTTTGCAACTTTGATGACTTCCATACCAATGTGACCAGCACCAACAACACCTAATGTTTTACCATTCACTTCTGTGTGGCTCACTTGTAAATGTTTTGTGAAATTACTGCGATCACCTGTAGCAAGCATGCCGATTTGCTTCTGCATGGTAGACGCAAAATTGAGGATCATCATGATTACC
The DNA here is from genome assembly GCA_902466275.1 of uncultured Veillonella sp. Classification (GTDB taxonomy): domain Bacteria; phylum Bacillota; class Negativicutes; order Veillonellales; family Veillonellaceae; genus Veillonella. The sequence continues at coordinate 3,629 of CABQQJ010000102.1, forward strand.
GTATGTGCTACACGCTCTGTACTGTATGCTGGAATGTTGCACACAGTGATACCCTTTGCCTTTGCTGCATTGAGGTCGATATTATTATAGCCTGTGCCGGCTTCTACGATGAGCTTTACTGTATCTGGAAATTGTGAAAGTAACTCAGCAGTAACAGAAATCTCTTTTGTTACTACTACGCGAGCACCCTGAATGCGTTCGATAAGCTCAGTATTTGTACTGTTATCATAAACCTGTACATCATTAGATAATATGGAGAAATCCAATGCATGGTCATAATTCATTTTACTTGCATTTACCACTACTACACGTTCGCTCATGAGAACCTCCTACATAGATGCTATATTATAAATTTATTAATTCCAACCCTACAAGTAATCTGGCTATGTTCACGATGTTAGATGACTACAATTTTATCTAAATCATTCATAACCAATCTATTAGCTAGAAAAAGCATATATCATACCTTACTATAAATTATACTATTATTTATATAAATTTATACTATTAATATCACAGCTAACTATATTAATTAGTATACTTTCACAATTATTGTATATAATATATGCAGAAAAGCTATAAAATTCAAAATAATACCAATATTTCTGTATAAAACTTTCACAAAAGTATTGTTTAATTCCCCAAAAGTTATAAAATAAAAGTAATGTTATATAGAATTGAGGAATACCATGAGACCCACCTATTTGACCATAAATACAAGTCTCGTTCGTGAGAACTTGCGCAAAATTAAAGATAGTTTACCGGAATGGAGCACATCTACAGCTGTTATCAAGGCCAATGGCTACGGCCACGGCAGCGTTATGATGGGCCGCATTGCTGTGGAGGAAGGTTACGAATCCTTAGCCGTTGCTATTCCGGAAGAGTCTGTACCTCTTCGCAACGCAGGTATTATGGTGCCTATTTATCTATTAGGTCTCACAAGGCCACAATCTTTTGAGCTTGTGGCAGATACGAATTCTATTCCTGCTGTTTGTGAATCTACAGACTTGGAAGCACTCGATAAAGTAGCCGATAATCACGACATGATTATTCGCGTTGCTGTTGCCGTTGATACAGGCATGCATCGCATCGGTATCAAGCCTGAGGATGCCATTGAGTTTATCAAACGCATTGAGTCCTACGAAAATTTGGAAATAGACGGATTCTTCTCCCACATGAGCAATGCTGATGCGGCGGATCAATCACACGCCCATA
>CABQQJ010000103.1 GCA_902466275.1 uncultured Veillonella sp.
ACTCCTGATGAAATGATTTTCGATAGTGGGAAACACTGGCTCATTGATAAGAGAAATGCAGAAGGCGAAGCATTGGGTTGGTTGAATTTTAATCGTGCTTTGGCTAAGTCTGATAACGTGTATTTCTATGAAATGGGTAATCGCCTAGGTATTGAAAATATCGATACCTATGCCCGCTACTTTGGATTAGGTGAAAAAACGGGTATCAATTTGGCGGGAGAGGCTGCTGGTAATATGGCAAGTCCTGCTTATAAACGCAAAGTGTATGATGAAGATTGGTATTTAGGTGAAACCTTTGATGCGGCCATAGGTCAGTCTTTTACTTTGGTGACACCATTACAAATGGCTGTTATGCTCAGTGAAGTAGCAAATGGTGGCATTAAATACCGCCCATATGTGGTGAGCCGTATTGATAATAAGGATGGTACGCCAAAAGAAATCTTTGGCCCAGACAAACTCGGTATTTTACCTGTACCAAAAAATATTATGGATCTTGTTCGCGAAGGCTTGCGTGATGTTACTAATGAAGGTGGTACAGCAGGGGAGTTGTTTAAAGGATTCCCTATTGATGTAGCTGGTAAAACAGGTACTTCAGAGAATGCACATGGCAGAGATCACGGCTGGTTTGTAGCCTATGCACCATATGATAAGCCACAAATTGTAGTGGTTGCACTTGTTGAGCAAGGTAGCTTTGGTGCGGGCTCTGCAGGGCCTATCGTACGAGATATATTGGCTGCGTACTTCAATGTACCAGTGAATAAGAAATCTAATGATACAAATAGTAAGAGCAATAAGGAAACTGCTACGGGGACAAGTATTAATAAAGGGCAAAAACCTCAGAATGCGGTAACTAGTGGACAACCAAGAAAGGATTAGTATGGGCGAGATAATCGGCGTTGTATCCGGTAAGGGGGGCGTAGGTAAGACTACGATTACCGCTTGCTTGGGTTCAGCCTTAAGCAATGCAGGGCATCACGTATTGCTCTGTGATGGAGATTTTGGATTGCGCGATTTAGACCTTGTGTTAGGAGTGGCAAATGAAATTATTTACGACGCATTAGATGCGAGCGAAGATAAAGACTATATGGATGATGCCATCGTATCAATTGCTGAAAACTTAGATTTTCTACCAGCTAGCCAAAGTGCTCGTTGGGAAGATATAGGTCGTAAAAAATATAAAAAATTAGTTCGTCGCCTCTCTGAGACATATGACTATATTTTAATTGATGCTCCTGCTGGTATCGGTAAGGGCATAGAGTCTATTTTAGAATTAGTAAATCGCTGCATCGTGGTGACGCATCCTTTATGGGTATCCTTGCGTAATGGGGCACGCATGATTCAAGTATGTCAAGAACATAATATTCGTGATTATGCTATTGCTTTTAATGCAGTACCTATCGATGGAGAGAATATCAATTTATATGATATGTTAGAAGTCCTTCGCGCTGAATATGTAGGGGCTATAATCCCTTATGATGAGGATATTTTGACCTATACACAAGATGGTCGTTTGTTAGAATTTGTTTCTAGTGAACTAAAAGCTATGTTAGCACCTCTTGTTGATTATGTAACTACCGGTGAGTGTTGGGAAGACTACGATGTATAAAAATGAAAAACAAAAAATAAATAATATAAAACTTGCTTATGTAACTAAGAAAAAAACATCGAAGGAGCAAGATATTACACCAAGTCTTGCAACAGTAGGTGAGTCTATTTTTGAGGATTCTAACAATGTTCATTACATTAATCGTGGCGGTTGGACCACGCAACGCTTATTGGTGCAAGGGAAACAAAGCTTGTGGCGCCGTAGCAAGTTGAAATAGGTGATATGATGTGGCGTAAAATATGGACAGATAGCGATTGGACTATCATCATATGTACTATATTACTTGTCGGAATTGGTCTTACAGCTATTGGTAGTGCTACCCATGTGAATCATGAAGCTATCGGTTTTGGTAGTTTAGTGGTAAAACAACTCGTATTCTTTTTAGCAAATATAGCTGTCGTTATAGGCATGCAATTTCTAGATTACCATCGCCTTAAAGGGTGGGGGAATATGATTTATGTGATTACCATGCTTATGTTAATTGCAGTTATGGTAGTTGGTACCTCCGCACTAGGTGCACAGCGTTGGATTCAACTGGGACCAATTACTATCCAGCCTTCAGAGTTTTCTAAACTATTGATGATTATCTGTATGGCTAAAATGTTAGAACCGCGCATTGGCAAGTTAGATACTTTTAAATCCCTATTGATGCCAGTGTTATATGTAGGGATTCCTATCCTTCTCGTATTCTTACAACCTGACTTGGGGACATCCCTCGTATATATTGCTATATTTGTAGGGATGCTCTTTATATCTGGTATCAAAACTAAGCTTATAAAAATCATTGCGAGCGTGACTTTACTCTTGATGCCTTTGGGCTGGTTTGTACTGAAAGAATACCAAAAGCAACGTATTCTAGTATTTTTAAATCCAGATATTGATCCCTTCGGTTCTGGCTATCATATTATTCAATCTAAGATTGCCATCGGGTCGGGTATGATTTTTGGTAAAGGTATCTTTAATGGTACTCAAAGTCAGTTGAACTTTTTACCAGAAAATCATACGGACTTTATCTTTTCTGTAATCGGCGAAGAATTTGGCTTTGTAGGATGCATTGTAGTATTGCTATTATTGTTTATGCTTATTTATCGCAGCATTCAAGTAGCATATACCTGCAATGATAATTTCGGTATGTTATTAGCAACGGGTATTGGTACGATGTTTGCCTTTGAAGTGCTCGTAAACGTAGGCATGACGATTGGTATCATGCCTGTAACGGGGATTCCGTTGCCATTCCTTAGCTATGGTGTTAGTGCGCTAACAACTAATATGCTGAGCATTGGCATTTTATTAAATATTGCTAGACAGCGGACAAAATATATATTTTAATATCCTTTCATAGGATTGATTGTGAAAGAAGTCTTTCATTAAAGACGGAGGATGTATGATTCAATTAGATACGTCATGGTTACAACATGTCCAAAAGCCCGCTCGTTACACGGGCGGCGAATACAATAGTATCGTGAAAGATCACAGTACTGTTGATGTAACTATGGCTTTAGGTTTTCCCGATGTGTACGAAGTGGCCATGAGTCATTTGGGCATCAAGATTTTGTATGGTCTCGTAAACCGTCGTGAAGATGCGGTAGCAGAGCGCGTATTTGCACCGTGGCACGATATGGAAGAGGAAATGCGCAAGCGTAATATTCCATTATTTTCCTTAGAAACACGTACGCCTATTAAAGACTTTGATGTGTTAGCTTTTACACTTCAATACGAAATGAGCTTCACAAACATTCTAAATATGCTCGACTTAGCAGGCATTCCAATGTACGCTAAGGATCGCGATATGGATTTTCCATTATTAGTATGTGGCGGTCCATGTGCGTTTAACGTAGAGCCTATTGCAGATTTCTTTGATATCGTATCCCTCGGTGAATCCGAAGAGTGGGGCGATGAATTCATCGACTTATTTAAAGCAGAAAAAGCCAAAGGCTTCCCAGGTGGCAAAGAAGGCTTTTTGCGTAAAGTAGCCCAAATTCCTGGCACATATTGCCCGGCTTTATACGATGTAGAATACACCGAACAAGGCGATTTTAAATCGATTATGCCGCGTTTTGAAGACGTACCAGCAGCCGTTGAGAAACGTATTATAGAGGATGTAGAGAATGTATTCTATCCAACAAAGCCTGTTGTACCGTTCCTTGATATAGTGCATGACCGCGCTGTATTGGAGTTATTCCGTGGCTGTACGCGTGGCTGTCGTTTCTGTCAGGCTGGTATGTTATATCGTCCTGTCCGTGAAAAGACACCAGAACGTTTGTTGCAAATTGCTAAAGATACGATTGCCAATACTGGGTACAATGAAATATCCTTGATGAGTTTAAGCTCTGCAGACTACTCCAAATTACCTGAGCTTGTAGATATGCTCATGGAAGAGTTCAAAGACAAACAAGTGAGCGTAAGCTTGCCATCCTTGCGCATCGATAGTTTCTCCATCGATATTGCGAAAAAGGTGCAACAAGTACGTAAGAGTGGTCTTACCTTTGCTCCTGAAGCAGGTACACAACGTATGCGCGATGTTATCAATAAAGGTGTTAGTGAAGAAGACTTATTGGCGGCCTGTACTAATGCTTTCAAATCTGGCTGGAATACAGTTAAATTATACTTTATGATGGGCCTTCCTACAGAAACAGACGAAGATTTGGCTGGTATTGCGGATCTTGCTTACAAGGTGCTCGATTTACACCGTGAAATTACAGGGAAACGAAATGGTTCTGTAACGGTGAGCGTATCCTTTTTCGTACCAAAAACACATTCTCCATATCAATGGTATGGTCAACAAGATGTGGAGGAAATTCATCGCAAACAACGTTACTTGAAGTCTCTTATCAATAATCGTAACATTTCCTACCACTACCATGATGGTTATACTGGTTACATGGAAGCCGCTTTTGCTCGTGGGGACCGCAGATTGTCTAAAGTTCTCGTAGAGGCTTGGAAGGCAGGTTGTAAATTCGATGGTTGGACCGAGTTCTTTAACTATGAAACTTGGTTGAAAGCATTTGCTGACTGCGGATTGGATCCTGCATACTATGCACGTCGCACCCGTGATTTTGATGAGCCATTGCCATGGGATCATTTGGATTGTACTGTAAGCAAGGCTTTCTTAAAACGCGAATGGGAACAGGCCGTTGCTGAGAAATTAACGCCAGATTGTCGTCGTGGACCATGTAAGGGTTGTAATGTATGCCCTGAATTAGATACGGCTATTGTAGATTATAAGGAGGG
>CABQQJ010000104.1 GCA_902466275.1 uncultured Veillonella sp.
AGGGTCTTCATTAGGCTTTTCCCCTTCTTGTACCAAACTATTTTGATTCAAACGGCCTCGCAAATCGCTAATTTTTTTATTTAAATCAGCTCGTTCTTGTAATGCTTCTGCAAGTTTCATGGTTGTACCTCCCGCGAATATCAATCAATACATATCTTTATCTTGATTATATTTCTAATAACACTAAACTGGAATATTATAAGTGTTTCCGCATCATCACATGTGGACAGCCTTCATCAAGGTATTCTTCCCCTTCTGCTTTATAGCCAAGGGATTCGTAAAATGGTTTTGCCTGTACTTGCGCCGACAAGGAGCAGGTCTTAAATCCATCGCGACGAATGCCGTTTTCTGCGGCCATCATAATCTTAGTCCCTAGATGCTGTCCACGATACAGCTTGCGTACTGCCATGCGCCCAATATGTGCATCTCCAACTGTGTCACTTGGAAAATATCGACACGTACCAGCCGCTTTACCATCAATGGATAAGAGCACAAACTTTGCAGTCTCATCGATTTCATCAAACTCGTCTTCAAAACCCTGTTCTTTCATAAATACATCGATACGAATTTGTTTTATTTCCTCTGTTATATGATCTAAGATTTGAATAATCATGGGTGCCCTTTCTGATTATAAGTACATTTATAAGAATCGATTCATGTGTATTACGAAATACCCTATAAACAATGAAAGCTTCTTATTTTTATTATATCAAAAATACGCTTAATCCCACAAAACTTCTCTGTTCCTATTAATTCCCGCATCAAAAATATTTTAAAACTTCCATGAAATTCATTTTTAGGTATTGCATAATTTTATCATTTGGGTTTATACTATACCCAACATTTTAGAAAGGAGCAACCAAAGATGACTAACCAAATTAGCCTCGCAACAAAACAATACTTTTATTGGTTCTTTATCCAACGTACGGGTAAGGAACTATTTGTGATGCGCTAATTAAGGATTATTCAACATTAGTTGCTTAGAATAGTAAAAGGGCTACCCGTATTAGATTACGGGTAGCCTTTTTTGTTTGCTATCCGTATGGTAAGCCCTACTATTCACTGTAGTTACAAGGAGGAATTATCATGATTATTACATTGAAACAAAACGCAGCAGCGGAAGAAGTATCCCGTTTACGCGGTGAATTAGAGGCTCAAGGATTCGTTATCCATCCAGTAGAAGGTACTCGATACAATATTCTAGGACTTATCGGTGATACTGCATCTCTTGATGCCCGTCAAATCGAGTCTCTAGATTTCGTAGATAAAGTAACTCGTATTCAAGAGCCATACAAAAAAGCAAACCGCAAATTCCATCCAGATGATTCTGTAATCAGCGTAGGTGGTGTATTGATCGGTGGTGGTCACTTCGCAGTAATGGCCGGTCCTTGCTCCGTAGAAACACCTGAACAAGTACTTGAAACAGCAAAAGCTTGTAAAGAAGCTGGTGCCACAATCCTTCGGGGTGGCGCTTTCAAACCTCGTACATCCCCATACTCCTTCCAAGGCATGGGCCCTGAAGGTTTAAAACTTTTAGAATTAGCAAAAAAAGAAACTGGTCTTCCTATCGTTTCCGAAGTTATGGATATTTCCCAATTACAATACTTCGATAATGTAGATATGCTTCAAATCGGCGCTCGTAACATGCAAAACTTCACACTTTTAAAAGAAGTAGGTAAATTAAACAAACCAGTTCTTTTAAAACGTGGTTTATCTGCTACATACGAAGAATGGTTAATGGCTGCTGAATACATCATGTCCGAAGGCAATGAACAAGTTGTATTATGCGAACGTGGTATCCGCACATTCGAAACTAAAACTCGCAATACCTTAGATGTAACAGCAATCCCTATGATGCACGAATTATCTCACTTGCCAATCATCATGGACCCTAGCCACGCAGCAGGCATGAGCCGCATGGTTCGTCCACTTTCTCTTGCATCTGTAGGCGGCGGTGCAGACGGCCTTATGATCGAAGTTCACAACGATCCATCCAAAGCATTATGCGATGGCCCTCAAGCATTACGTCCAGACCAATTCACTAGCCTTATGAAAGAAGTTATCGCATTGCGCCAAGCATTGGTAGAATGCACTAAATAATCTTAAATAGCACACAAATAAGCTAGTATCCGTTATAATAGATACTAGCTTATTCTTTTATGAAAGGAACCATCATGACTCGCATCCATATTAACGCGTCCACACCGTATGACGTTGTCATCGAGGAAGGCGCTTTACAACGCATCACCGATTATATTAAACCGTTAAAACCAAATTGCCGTGTTATCATCGTCAGCGACAGCAATGTAGCACCGCACTATTTGGACTCTGTGAAAGCTAATATGGAACATGCGGGTTATACTGTTTGTGATTATGTATTCCCTGCTGGTGAAAGCTCCAAAAATGCTCATCAACTCATCGATTTAGTAGAATACATGGCGGCCCAATCATTGACTCGCAAAGACTTGCTCATCGCCCTTGGCGGCGGTGTTGTAGGCGATATGGCGGGCTTTGCAGCAGCGACCTATTTACGTGGTATCGACTATGTTCAAGTTCCTACATCCCTATTAGCCGCAGTAGACTCCTCTGTAGGTGGTAAAACAGCGGTCAATCTCGAAGCCGGCAAAAACCTATGGGGCGCTTTCAAACAACCAATTCTAGTCCTCTGTGATCCAGCTACACTCAATACATTACCTGAAATGGAATGGATTAATGGGTGCGGTGAAATTATCAAATACGGTTTCCTAGACGTACCGGGTTTACTCACTCAACTTGAGAATAGACCATTAATTAAACATCGCGGTAGTGTAAGTGGCGTTATTGCCCGCTGCGTACAAGCAAAAGCGGATATCGTGGAACAAGACGAACGCGAGTCTGGCGTTCGTGCCCTCTTAAACCTCGGTCATACCTTTGGTCACGGTATTGAAAAAGCGAGCCATTTCGAGGTACATCACGGTTATGCCGTTGCCATTGGCATGGTCCTCATGGCACAAGGTGCTGTCAAACATGGAGAATTAAATGCGGAGGCTTTAGAGAAATTAAAGGCCCTCATCAAAGCACACGATTTGCCAACCACAACAACGATAAGCAAAGAAGAGATTCTAGCTGCCGCTAAGCACGACAAAAAAAGCGAAGGAGCAACCATTAAAATCGTAGTACCTACTAGCTATGGTCACAGCGAACTCAAGGTAATAACGCACGAGGAACTTGCTACCTATTTAGATTAAGGAGATTTATATGCATTCTGTAACGAACGCCATCCCTACAGGGACTATCGCGTCCATCCCTGCAAAAGCTCATGCACACCGTGCGCTGATTTGCGCAGCTCTCGCAAACTCGTCATCTACCATACTACTGAGCCGCACCTCTAAAGACATCAATGCAACTATGGACTCCTTACGAGGCTTAGGAGCACATGTTGTGTATGAAAATAAAGTTGTCACTGTTACACCTGGTCCTGTACCTACAAAGGGCAATGTAGTACCGCACGAATCAGGCACTACATTACGCCTTTTATTACCTGTAGCAGCATCCATCTGTAATGATGTAGATGTAGATGCGAAAGGTCGTTTACCAGATCGTCCTCTAGAACCTATGCTAGGTGAAATGAAAGCACATGGTGTAACATTCTCTCAAGATAAACCACCCTTTACGATGACAGGTCGTCTTCAAGGGGGCAATTTCTCCATGGTAGGCGATGTAAGTAGTCAATTCTTCTCTGGTTTATTGTTGGCAGCCCCTCAAATCGGCTTATCTACTATTACCTCTACTACGCCACTACAATCTAGCGATTATGTAACACTAACTACTGAAACAATGCGAGATTTTGGTGTCGAAGTAGAACACACTTTACCAGACACAAACATCAATGAGGCTTTCACAGTACCATTTGGTGCGTCCTTCATAGGTCGTGATAATTACCAAATCGAAGGCGATTGGTCCAATACAGCAATTTGGATGGTCGCTGCCGCTATGACAGGCAAACCTATTACAATTACAGGTATGAACAAGAATTCTGTACAAGCTGACCGCCGCATCATGCAGGTCATCGAATCCTCAGGGTGCACTATTACATGGGATGGCATGAATATCACTGTATCAGGTCGCGCTAGTAAGCCAATCCATGCCGACCTCGAGCAAATGCCCGATATGTTGCCAGTTATGGCAGCCCTCGCTTGCTCTATCCAAGGTGAAAGCTCCTTTGTTAATGGTGCTCGCCTACGGTTAAAAGAATCAGATCGCCTCGAAGCCGTTGCTAATCTCGTGAGAGATTTAGGCGGTACTGTCCGAGAAGATGGTGATGACCTATATATCATCGGTAGTGGTATACTAAAAGGAGGACAAGGTGATTGTGTTAACGACCATCGCCTCGTTATGGCAGGCACATTGATGGCCCTCATCAGTGAAAGTCCTGTAACATTAAAAGATAGCGAAGCTATCACAAAATCCTATCCAGACTTCTTTGAAGACTGGAACATGCTAGGTGGCAATGCACAGCAAGTATAGCGTCCTAGTAACAGCTAATGCGTTTCAATAGATAAGAATACTAGTCATACATACTATAAGTAGGAGTTAATATAATGGCATCTAATTTCGGTAAAACCATACAAGTATCTACCTTTGGCGCGTCTCATGGGTACGCCATCGGTGGTATCGTGGAAGGCCTCCCTTGTGGACATACCATCGACATCGACGAGCTACAAGCCTTCTTAAAGCGCCGTGCGCCAGGTCAAAACCAATTACAAACGCAACGTAAAGAAGCCGATATACCTGAATTCTTATCAGGTATGGTAGATGGCATGCTCAGTGGATCTCCATTAG
>CABQQJ010000105.1 GCA_902466275.1 uncultured Veillonella sp.
AGCGCCGTATACAGCGGATACGATACCACCCAATTGGTCAGATACGCCACGGCCACCAATTTTAGTTTCGTCTTCGAAACCATCATATGGATCAAAATCCCAATTGTCACGATTGCCAATACCAACTGTATCAATATGTCCATCAAAGGCAATGAGAGTTTTCCCTGTGCCCATATATCCGAGAATATTCCCCATAGGATCTACTTCAACTTCATCAAATCCTAGGTCTTTCATTTCTTGTTCTATACGTTTTACATGATCTTTTTCTTCAGCACTTTCACCTGGGAATGCTACGATCTCACGTAAAAACTTTGTCATCGCTGGGCCATAAGTTGCCGCTGCTTGTTTAATTGCTTGTAAATCCATAATTAATGCCTCCTAACGATCTTCACCGTACCACATAATGTTTTTATATCTTTCAGGGTCTGTATCACCTTCAGTGGAGAAACAGAGTACCTTTGAAGACGCATCTAATTCTAACTCTTTCCGTAAGTCTTCATATTCCGGCATTGTCATAATTGCCATTACAAGACCTAATGGAACTGCACCAGACTCACCAGTAGTAATTGGAGTATCGCCTTTAATTGGTGCACCACCAACGCGCATGCCTAAACGTGCCACCCAGTCAGGCGCAGAAACGAATACATCTGCATGATTTCTTAAAATATCCCAAGAAACTGTATTTGGTTCGCCACATGCTAAGCCTGCCATGATTGTTTCAAGGTCGCCTTCTACAATGCGAGGTTCCCCATCATCAGCTACAGCGCCTTTGTATAAGCAAGCTGCTGCTGCCGCTTCAACAACAACCAATTTAGGTTTTTTAGCTGCATTGCTATATAAGTTAGTGAAGTAACCTACTACGGAACCAGCAAGAGAACCTACCCCAGCTTGTACGAATACATGAGTTGGAACTTTGCAGTTTTCAGCTTCTAATTGAGCTGCTGTTTCCATAGCCATTGTGCCATAGCCTTGCATAATCCAGTTTGGAATTTCTTCATAACCCTCCCATGCAGTATCTTGAACTACAACACCGTTAGGAACTTCTTTAGACTTTTTAGTTGCTAAGCGTACACACTCATCGTAGTTGAAGTCTTCGATTGTTACGGTAGCGCCTTCGTTTTCGATTTGTTTTCTACGATATTCTGTAGAGCCCTTTGGCATAAATACTACAGATTTTTGACCTAATTTATTGGCTGCCCATGCTACACCTCGACCGTGGTTACCATCAGTGGCAGTAAAGAATGTAGCTTGACCAAACTCTTCTTTTAATTTTGCAGATGTTAATACATCATATGGTACATCCTCAACAGCTTTACCAGTTTGTTGCGCCACATATTTTGCCATCGCATAGGAACCGCCTAATACCTTAAATGCATTAAGGCCAAATCGGTAGGATTCATCTTTTACAAAGAGTGCATCAACACCGATATGAGATGCTAAATTCTTAAGCGATACAAGTGGAGTAACGCTATATTGTGGAAAACTTTCATGAAACGCTTTAGCTTTCTTAACCTCTCTAACATCCATAACGGACAAGAACTTGTCACTAGATGGTGCCATCGTATTACGTTTCCACTGAATTCGTTCCATATTTGCCTCCTAGGATTCTTCCTTTACAGTATTTAAATCACTATAAAGAGTAAACTTAGAAATATTAAAATACTCTGCTATCTTCTCAGAAGACTTCGAGATAAGAAAAGCCCCTTTTTCGTTTAAATAGGAAATAGCTTTTAAACGTTCCACCTTATTCATCAATGGTCCTGGTTTACCAACTAAACGTTCTACGTCTAGTAATAAATCATCTAATAATTCCGATACACTCGTCGTAATTTTTTCAACAGATCCTGCATCTTCCTGACCTGTATTGACCAAACTATCCAAAAGTCGATGCATCATAACAAACTCTGTTATATCTTGGTTAATCCCCAACAAGTATGCTATACGACCTGTATCATCACGAATATACATGGTAGAAGATTTTAATATTCGACCATCTTTAGTCTTTGTGAGATAACCAAATCTGCCCTCGCTACCATCGTCATGACTCAGCACATCTAAAACCACATGCGATGGGCCATCACCAACATGTCTATTAGTTATAGTTCCATTCTCAATATATACAAGAGAAGAATTAATATCCCCTTGTAAATCATGAATCAATACTTCACAGGATGGTCCAAATTGTACCGCTAATCCATGGGCTATGACTTTTATTCGCTCTAATGTACTCATTGAAATAACCCCTCTTTCAATGTCATAGATTAACCTTTCCCGTTTAAATTACGCTAGCCCGGTTAATAGCTAATATAAAATTAACCCTAACTATTTTTGTATCAACCTAAATTTTTGTTAGGTTCTTTAACTAAATTATAGGACTATGTGTACAAAAACGCAATATAATTATGTATTAAAGTTATTTATAATTATGCGCTTATATACACAAATAGAGATAAAGATAAATAAACATTATGATTTTCATCACATTTACTTATCGATATCAAAATTTTTAATGACCTTTGCTCCATCATATCAATCATAAGTACATACAAAAAAGGCTGTAATAACGAGTTATCGTCATTACAACCTTTTATTATTAACTATTAGTATTTATGTTAGTAATTAAAATCAAATTAAGCGTTTGCTAATGTTTTACCTAATTCTTGGCATTGTGCATTACCATCATCATCAGGTTCGCCCAAGATTGCTACGCCATCAGCCACTAATTCGCCACCAGCATCTTTAATTCGAGTGCCCCAGTCTTCCAACCAAGTACCACCCCAACCATAGGAGCCAAAGATCGCTATTTTTTTACCACTCAACTTGCCTTCTAGTTCAGTGTAGAATGGTTCAAATTCGCCTTCTTCTAATTGTTCTGCACCCATATCAGCACAGCCAAGAGCTAATTTTTCATAAGCGGCTGCTTCATCAACAGATACTTCAGAAACGGATTTTACTTCAACTTCTTGACCTGCAGCTTTAATACCTTCAGCTACTTCATAAGCCATGCGTTCTGTATTGCCTGTACCGGACCAAAAAATTACACCAATCATCTTGTACCTCCTAGGCCGTTCTTGCGACCAATGAACTAAATGTTTTTCCCAACATCAATTGAGTTTGACAAAATTCACGACATGCTTTGTAACATAAGAAAGAACGCTGCGCGTCTACCACATCATGGTATACTTTCCACTCTCCACACATATGATATCCACTACCACGACGAGAAATGAAACATTTCACATCTTTTAATGGATAACCTAGAAATACGCCGATTTCATGTGGAAAATCAATACTCGCTTCCATACGATATCTTAAATGCTCAAGCATCTCCATAATGCTCATTCGATCATGATAACCGTAGGCTTTCAAAAATAACATCACCGCAGGTTGCCGTACATAGTCTCTTAATTGCTTCTCACGGAATACCAATAATAGTCTTCGCGCTTTACAACGACATAATTCAAAGAAGAACAATCCTTTTTCATTGAACTCTTTATTATATTCTGTCAATACAAATTGGATTTGTTCATTCATGTCCCGTGGAATAGAAACCAAATTCGAAAGCTTAATACCTCGAATTGCCGGTGCACAATGATATCCAATGATATGGTCAATTGAATTCATCATAATAGTACCTGCCTGTTGCACATCGTTAGAATTTCCTCTAATGAGAATAATTCCTATAGGCTCATAGTACTCTTGATGAGAAAAATTGTCAAGAATAATTGATATATATTTTCAATAATTATTAATTATTTGGTATGTAATAAACCTTTAACTTTAGGGAATACAACACTATCATTAGCTTCGTCAACAGCGATTAAATGAGCATTTGGTCCTGTATATTTATCTTCAGAAATACTAATATGTAATATCTCATTATAAGAATTATTATTAGCTATACTTTTATATTTCAATGTACCTTCATAGGCATTGCCTTGTTTTACTAATGGATTTATTACCGTAAAAGTGCCAAGCGCAGGGCTCTCACCCTTGTTAATAGCAGCGGCCAATGCACCAATTGAGGAAGAATCTGTATTCATATGTTTTGCTTCACTCATACGACCAGATAATTGTTTACCTAATACAACATTAGCATAAACAGCATATCGCATTTCGTTTTCTGTTTTAATATTTAATGTATATACATCTGCAGAAGATACACCTGCTTCAAGAAGTACAGATTTAACGTCTTTTTTCCCTTCCCCTGCAAATAATGCTTTAGGATTGTTTTGATACATAGTAACACCTTCAGGCAATTTAACACCTTGGTATGTTACCGTTTGGCTTCTATTCAAAATAGACTTAATATTTGCTGCAGAACCAACAGCTGGTACAGATACTAATACAGCTGCCGCCGTGGCAAGTAATACTAATTTTTTCATAGTTCTCCTCAACAAAACATATTCATAATAAATTATCAATACAACAACAAGAGATGACTCTAACAATGGGTTAAAGTTTCTAACAACAACCATAGGTTAAAGGTCTCTAATAATCTATTAGGAACAAATCATTTCTAATAACAACACAGTATTAAAGAACCGCCCACCGAGGGGCGGTTCTTTAGCATCATGGTTAGCCACCACGAATACAATATTATTTCTTTTGTTCTTTAGCCCAGCTATCACGCAAACCAACAATACGGTTCATCACGATATGATCTGGTGTACTATCTTTATCAGTTACAAAGTAACCTTGGCGCAAGAATTGGAAATGATCACCTGGTACAGTTGTAGCAAGACTTGCTTCACCTTTACTGTTGAATACTTGCAAGGACTCATGATTAAAATCACCTAAGAAGT
>CABQQJ010000106.1 GCA_902466275.1 uncultured Veillonella sp.
TATTTCTAAAGCCATCATATTTTAGACTACCGCGTAAATCGCCTGTCACAGCTGTACCATAGCGTGTTTGCACAGGTTTATAGGCCACATGCGTTGCATCTAGGCTCACTTGTTTTGCCATAAAGTCTACATAAGAACGGACCTCTTCTATACTTTTAGGAGATGATTTCTTATCTGTAGTAAGCATTTTATCAAAGGCACCTATAATTTGAGAAGGTAACTTATCATTTATCGTTTTCAAATCTTTTGCTAACTTAGCACCTTCAACAGTATTGCTTTTTAAGCCTTGTAATTGTTGTTGGGCCGTCTCTTTAGAGTAAGATTCTACATGTTTAGAGATGGAGTGCTTTAATGCAGCTTTTTCCGCATCTGTCCCCTTCTCTAAAATAGTCTTATTCATACCTATAACTTGATCAATAGCATTTTTGGAATAGTTAATAACAATTAAACTACCTGTATGATGACCTTGTTTATCAGTACCTTGCAGTTGATAGAAGGAGTACCCATCAAGAAAATCCCCCTTCACTGGTTCAACAGCTACACCAGTCTGTACTTTCACAACATTATTAATAGTATCAACAGCAGATTTATTTGCTACTTTGAGAAATTTATCTTGTTCTTGATTACGCAATCTTGCATCAGTAGAAATATGCACAACTTCTACAGCTTTCACAGTTGGGGAAGTACTGCCGTACATACCATAACCTAAATCTACCGTATCAGCACATGCCACTGCACCCATGCCAACTGTTAAACATGTAGCACAAGCCAATGTCATCATTTTTTTATTGAGAGCTCTCATAAGACACCTCACATTTTAACAATACACTATGTATAGATTGTTAGATAATCCGTGCAGTATATATTAAGAGTTTAAAAGATAATCTATACTGCATATATTAATTATTATACTATATCGACATATATAACTGTATAGTATAATTTACAAGCTTACCTTTCTGCTATACAATACATAAATAGACATGTAAAGATGATATATGTATGAGAAATGGAAAGGAGTGCACACTCGGTGTGCTTTTAACATGATACAAGAATTAATTCCCCTCACTAGGCCTCGCACATTAGCTGCTGCATTGGGGCCTACCATTTTAGGTGCCGCCTTTAGTTATTACGCATTTGGTGCTGCTCAGGGTACAGGTCTTGCCATTTTACATACAGTGCTCATATTTTTAGCTGTTGTAACAGCCCAAATTGTAGCTAATTTATGGAATGAATATAAAGACTTTAAATCTGGACTTGATGCTGGTCAAAAGGTAGGTAATGCTGGTTCTATCACGCGTGGCGCTATAACACCAGAACTCATTATAACGATGATTAAAGTACTCATGTTTGTACCCATTATCATTGGTCTTTATTTATCTACTACTATAACTTGGTACTACATTCCTGTAGGCTTCTTATGTATTCTAATTAGTTTCCTTTACTCTGGCGGACCAAAACCAATTTCTCGAACACCATTTGGGGAAATTTCCTCTGGTATCGCCATGGGTTTTGCCATCGTACTCATTACAGGCTATGCTTGGACACGAGAATTATCCTTAGCCCTGTTAATTCCTGCAATTCCATCTACATTGCTAGTTGGTTCCATCATGTTGACGAATAATATCCGAGATATTCGTAATGATGAAAGCCATGGACGTCACACGTTACCAATCATGCTTGGTCGTGAAAGAGCACTCAGCTTAATGAGTATTTCATATATTTTCAATTTTATTTGGATCATTGCTTGGATTATAGTAGGCCATATGACATGGTTCGCCTTATTAGCATTCCTTGCAGCACCACTAGCTTTCAAAACAATTCATACATTATCTACCAATACAGATGAGTTCCAATTAGATAAGGCTATGGGTACTACCGCTGGGGCCGCTATGATTTATCAACTAATGTGGGCGATTGGACTTATCATGGGCAAATTATTTTAAAAAATGAACATACTTATATTATAGGTTCTCCATAGTTTTTAGTTATGGAGAACCTATAATAATTCCTTCTTGATAGATAGGAAATTATTTAGTACTATAGATTTAATATTTTATATGTAATTATTGTATAAGGAGTGTGTCTAATGAGAAAATTTTTAGCATTGGCAGCTACTGTCATCCTTGGCGGCGCTTTATTAATCGCAGGCTGTGGTAACGACAACAAACAAGCTGCTAGCGATGGCAAACAAGTATTAAAAATTGGGGCAACAGCAGTACCTCACGCAGAAATTTTAGAACAAGTTAAACCGATTTTAGCAAAAGATGGTATCGAATTAAAAATCACGGAATTCACTGATTACAACACACCTAACTTGGCTTTAGGGGACAAAGAGATTGATGCCAACTTCTTCCAACACGTACCTTACATGGAGGAATTCGCAAAAGCTCACAAACTTGACCTAGTATCTGCTGGTGGTGTTCACCTTGAGCCAATGGGTTTATACTCCCGTAAAATCAAAGATTTGAAGGATCTTCCAAAAGGCGCTAAAATCGCTATTCCTAATGACCCTACAAACGGTGGTCGTGCATTATTGTTGTTACAAAAACAAGGTCTAATTACATTAAAAGACTCTACAAACATCTTATCTACAGTGCAAGATATTACTGCGAACCCTAACGAATATCAATTCGTAGAATTAGAAGCAGCACAAGTGCCTCGTTCCCTTGACGATGTAGCCTTAGCAGCTATCAACACTAACTTTGCATTAAACGCAGGTCTTAACCCTGGCAAAGATGCATTGGCAATTGAAAATAACGATTCTCCTTACGTAAATATCGTAACTGTACTTAAAGGCAATGAAAATGACCCTCGCATCAAAAAATTGATGGCTGCACTTCATAGCCCTGAAATTATCAAATTCATCCAAGAAAAATACCAAGGTGCTATTGTTCCTGCATTTTAAGGCATACCAAAAAGAGACCGCATCAACGTGGTCTCTTTTTTATATGTTATCGGCCCCGAATCTAAAAGGTAATAAACCTTCTAATTCAACAACTGTATAGTCCCCTCTTAAATTCGCCATTATAATACGAGGTATTTCAAATTCAGAAATCACCTGACGGCAAGCACCACATGGTGCACAAGGCCCTTCCGTATCAGCAACTACGGCAAGGGCTTTAAATTTTGTTTGCCCTTCCGACACGGCCTTAAATATAGCAGTTCGCTCCGCACAATTAGTTAATCCATAAGAAGCGTTTTCTATATTACACCCTTCATAGATGGTTCCATCTTCGCAAAGAAGGGCTGCGCCCACACCAAAATGTGAATAAGGACTATAGGTTTTGTCGCGAGCCACAATAGCACGATCGATGAGCTTTTGAATATCCTTTTCTTTCATATTGCACTCCTCACTCTACAATATCTAGTATAGTATCCACTACTTTAGGTACAGTATTACCAATAGTAATCGCAGCTAAATAGGTCTGAGCCGCATTAGTGAATAAACTTTCATCAGAAGCATATAGTGTAGCTATCCTTTCACCCATACTAACGGCGTCCCCAGTTTTTTTGTGCATTACAATACCTGCACTATAATCGATGGGACCATCTTTAATAATCCGACCGGCTCCAAGCATAACGGATGCAATCCCGCATTGTTCTGTATTCATATGGATAATATAACCATCTTGAGGCGCTGTAACTTCATAGGTGAATTTGCCAATGGCTAATAGGCTTTCATCATCAATAACTTGGCTGTCGCCACCTTGAGCATCAATCATCATACGCAATCGTTCTAATGCGGCACCAGAGTCGAGTGCCTCTTGCACACGACTGAGAGCCGTTTCATAGTCGCATATATGACTCAATACGAGCATATGAGCTGCCATGATAATACATTCATGCGTTAAATCCTCTGGACCATGACCTTTCAACGTATCAATAACCTCGCGAATCTCCAAAGCATTTCCAATAGCATGGCCTAGCGGTCGATCCATATTCGTCAAAATAGCCTTAACTGAACGGCCATTTTCCTTTCCAATCTCTACCATTGCTTTAGCCAATTCACGAGCATTCTCTATGTTTTTCATAAAGGCACCACTGCCAACCTTTACATCTAACAAAATTGCTTGAGCACCAGAAGCCAATTTTTTGCTCATAACAGAGGATGCAATAAGAGGGATACTATCCACAGTTCCCGTCACATCGCGCAAAGCATATAGCTTTTTATCAGCAGGTGCAAGCCCTTCCGACTGACCAATAACAGCAAGACCAATTTTATTAACTTGATTGATAAAAGCATCTTTCTCTAAAGATACCTTTAAATTTGAAATAGATTCCATCTTATCAATAGTGCCACCTGTATGACCAAGTCCACGTCCAGACATCTTAGCCACCTTGCCGCCACAAGCGGCTACGAGAGGCGCAATAATAAGTGTGGTCTTATCTCCTACGCCACCTGTACTATGTTTATCTACGGTAATCCCATCAATATTCGATAGATCTACCATATTACCTGATTGAGCCATAGCCAAGGTCAAAGTTCCTAGTTCGCGAGCATTCATACCATTAAAAACTATGGTCATCAAGAGCGCACTCACTTGGTAATCAGGGATTTCTCCCTTTACATAGCCATCTATGACAAAGCGGATTTCCTTATCTGTTAACGGCAAGTTCGCCCTTTTCTTCAGAATAATATCATACATACGCATAGTTGCACCGCCATTCTAAGAAACCACCTAAGCATAGCCTAGGTGGTTTTCTATTATACTTCTTCGTTCAAATGATTCTTTAGTAACTCTACAGCTGCACTGGCTCCAATTCGGCTACAACCTTCTGCAATATAGGCTTTCATATCCG
>CABQQJ010000107.1 GCA_902466275.1 uncultured Veillonella sp.
ATCTACGATAGTCTTTACCTTTCTCACCGTATCTCGCGAGGATTGATTAGTCCCTAATTGCAAGACCTTATCTGCTAGGATATAGGATACCTCGCCATCAAATTCACCTTTAGGTTCAAAAACACGAACACTAAAATCATTGAGATTAATAGATGCAAAGGCCCGTAATTTTTGTGACGGCATAGGTAATACTGCCTTATGAGAAACGAGTTCTGTAGCCAATGTACCATCATCTTCACTGAATAGTTGATGGGTAAAAGCATCATGAGCTTGGCACAAAAGAATACAAATATAAGTCGTATCTGTAACAGCTTCACAAATAATCGTATCGATAACAACGGAGTCCGTCGCTTGTTTCATATAGGTAAACAAGCTTTCACCTAAATTCTTACATAAATCAATAAACTTAAGCGCTCCATTTTTATAGTCTACTAATTGTTTGCCTACAGGACTCGCATCATGTAGGGTTCCGGTTCTAGCCCCTGGATCTTTAAAAGCCTTAACTACATGATTTGCTATATAATCTTGTATAGCTTGATCCCCAACCTTTAATTCATGTTCAGAATATACAGCTAACGAGGATGTAAAGTCGAAAATCTCTAGCGCCGCCTTATTAATCTGCATGATGCCTCCTTGTAGTACAAAAAATGTTTACCCTTTATTATACCACTCTTTTAGCTTTCGTTTATCAACTTTTGAGCATTCCGTAAGGGGTAACATAGGAATTTCTATTATAGCTTTTGGCCACTCTACAGGAGGTCTTTTATTATGAATAAGTTCTATAACTTCACTCAATCTAGCCTCACCATCTAGCACCATATAAACTACGTAGTCTTCTCCTCGTATCTCATCAGCAATATCGATAATAGCAACCTCGGAAACCCCTTGTAAGGATTGTAAATACAATTCCATCTCTGGGATAGAAATTTTATATCCCCCTTTATTGATTACGTCACCTGCTCTCCCATTAAACATAAGATACCCGTCACTATCAATGTATCCACAATCATTTACAGTATACGTATTGGGAATCCCTTCAATACGATAATTTGTTGTCACATAAATGACATTATCATTCTCTGCGATTTTCACGGTTGGAAATGGTCTCCCTACCGTACCTTCTCGCGCTAACCATTCTTTACCAGTGCAATACGTTATATAGTTAAGCTCTGATGCACCATAGTACAAGATAAACTCCATATCAGGGCATATATGTTGTAACTGTTCCATTAATTGTCGATCCAGAACTTGAGATCCTGCAATGATGTATTTAATGGATGATAATTTACTTTTACAATGTCGAACCAATAATCGTAGTTTCGTTGGTAATGCATATATATGGTCTACATTGTATTCCTCTATAAGCTGCATCCATCTACTAGGACGCAAGGAACTCGTTGTAACAACAGTCCCTCCAGCCCATAAAGAGGCAATGACCATATTGCTAACACCTGTGAAACTAAAGTTTCCCTGTAAAAAGATTTTAGTATCTTTGTTTATATGAAAAATATCATTTTGAATATCAAAAAAATCGCGCCAAGACATTTCTCGTCTCCACAAAGGTTTTGGTTGTCCCGTAGTCCCCGATGTAAGTACCCCAAAATCAGCTAATGGCGGTACACCTTCATAGGCTATAACACGAGCTAGCTCATCTACATAAGCCGTATCCATCTCATTGTGACATACCATAGGAATATTACCTTTATGTAATGCCCCAAGCCACTGTGTAAGTTGTTCAACAAACGACAGTTCCTGAATTAAAAGAATCTTAGTATTTAATGTCTTTTTAGACTGAGTAAGATTTACAATGCGACTTGTATTATTAATATCTACCGATAGAATAGCATCATATAGTTCACCATATGTATATTGTATGTCATCTACGATTAAAGCCATTTTATGGGGCTCTAAATCTTTATGCTGTTGTAAGCGTTCAATAATTGTCATATTACATGCGTTCCATAATTAAAGCCGTACCTGTGCCCCCTGCACCAGCAATAGCACATAAACCATAGCGACCACCACAAGATTCTAAAGCAGCCATACAGTGAAGCACTAATATGGCACCAGAACATCCATAGGGATGTCCATAAGCTAAGGCACCTCCAAGCATGTTATATTTTTTAATGTGATTAGGGTACGCCTTGTTAAAAAGAACATCAATGATGGCAAAAGCTTCATTCCATTCCACCACATCAATATCATCCATAGTTAAACCTGTACGTTTTAAAATGCCTTCTGTACTTTCAAGGGCGCCCTCTGGACTAAACTGGGGATTTCCTGCCCAAGGTTTAACGCTATGAATTTTAAAAGGACCTTTTTTATTAGATAAATATACAAAGGCCGCTCCATCATGAGTTAAACACGCATTGCCTGCATTTGTAATAGAGTCAGCTCCCAACAAAGGTTTCATCCTAGACAAGAGTTTCTCGTTCATCGTAGGACGAATACATTCGTCTACACAAACTTTGCCATCTAGCGTAATGGGCATAATATAAGACTGTAAATGTGGATTATCTAAAGCTCCAAAAGCACGTCGATGACTGTTAATAATGTAGGGATATAAATCTTCCTTCGTTATATAATGCTTATGTATCGTTCGCTCAGCCCCTTCAAGCATAGCTAAAGGAGACCGATCTTCAGGGGTAAATTGAGCTACCTTATATAAACCTTCTCGATCATCTCCAGCTGCATAGATTCGATCGGGTTGTAAGGAGGAGCTTTCAATACCACCAGCAATAGCAGCATCCATAACACCTGATGCAATGTGCGTATAGGCCATTTCAATACTCATCAAAGCTGATGCACATTGCATATCTACGGTAATAGCAGGAACAGAATTCGGTAAATTACACATAAGTCCCATAAGGCGACCAATATTACCACCAGTGCCAACTGCGTTGCCACAAAAGATTCCATCTACTTGTGAAATAGCATGCCGTCTGACTAATTCGTTAATAAGTTGAGCCCCTAACATTTCAGGTCTCATATGTTTATATTGTCCATTTAAAACGCCGATAGGACTTCTAAGCCCACCATGAATATATACTGACATATATACTCCTTCTATTAAAAGCAAAAAAGAGGCATCCCGCAGAATGCCACTTTAATTGTATTCTAAATTTTAACTTTAGTTGCTAACCAAGAAGCAACCAGACATTTTACGATATCTCCAGGAATAAATGGGAACATGACTACAGGCAAGGCCGCCCAAAGTTCTGTTTTTGTAACAATCATAAAACCTGCTACACCAAAGAGGTACACTACAGGAATGGTAATCACAAGAGATCGCCAGGCATAAGAGAAAAAGCTTTTTTTAGAACCTTTAAATATACTTAGTAATGTATATGCAACTGGCCAAGAAAAAATAAAGCCACCTGTTGGTCCCAACAATTTGCCAAGACCAGCCGTTCCCCCAACGAATACTGGCAAACCTACTGCACCAAGCAAAATATAAATGATAAATACGATAAGTGCATCTTTAGGCTGTAACAATAAGCCGATTAATGTGGCTACCAAAGTCAAAGCCGTTACCATAGCGGGACTAAATGGCAATGGGAAAGAAATATATGCTGAAATACATAATAAGGCTGTTAATAAAGCCATTTTTGTTAAACGTCTTGTTTCCATAATTACCTCTAACTAATACATCTTTGTTTCAAAGATGATGAATCTTCATTTTCACCAAAAAATGTAGCCGAAAATGCCAATGTATCACCAATGTAACCTTCTACATGAGCATCTTCAGGATATTCCACCAAAGTTACCTTGTCATCTGCAATAACTGGTGCATGAAAATAAATCGCCATTTGCAGAGCAGATTTACTAATATTCCAAAAATCCCACATCGTTTCTAAAATCATGCAGCCAGGAACAACATAAGGATTCTCACGATGGATGGGGTTCGTATCATTAATATCATTTACAAATCGTATGACCTCTTCCTTAGAGAAAGATATAGCACCATCTGTTCCCTGTTGGTTTATAGTAGAACGAATGTTAAATTGTTTTGGCACTGGTCGTAAATCGACCATTAAGAAGCCAGTCGTATCCATAATACCAATTGTGGTGGTTTTTGCTACTTTCGATACAATTTCACATACGGTTCTATCACTACCTGAGGAATCATAATGCATATGTTTAATAACGCTATGTCCTGGCAGGTTCAAATCATTATTACATAATGCTTTAAATAATGTTCTCATATAATCACAGTCCTTTTATTTATTCAATATCTTGATTATAATCAACATTATTTCATTCGTCAACAAAATGCATTGTTCATATGTTAACAAATAAATATCAAATGAGTTTGAAACTATAAATAAAAAGAGCCTATGACATATATCATAGGCCCCTCACATGGAAGTCTCATAGATTATCTATTTTAGATCTAATTCCTTTAGGTAAGCTTTAAAGCTTTCACCCAATTCTTCGTTGCGCAATGCATACTCAACAGTAGCTTTTAAATAGCCCAATTTATCCCCTGTATCGTAGCGAATACCTTCATATGCTAATGCATACGTATCAGTTTTAGAGGCTGCCAATGCATCAGTTAATTGAACTTCATTACCTACGCCAGGTTTAGTGTCTTCCAAGATGTTAAAGATATCTGGTGTCAAAATATAACGACCTAATACAGCAAGTTGAGATGGAGCATCTTCTTGCTTAGGTTTTTCCACCAAGTTATCAACGCGATATAAATTATCAGCCAATGCTTCACCAGATACGATACCATAAGAGCTAACTTTATCTTCCGGTACAAATTGAGCACCTAAAATAATACCAGGATGCTCATTATAG
>CABQQJ010000108.1 GCA_902466275.1 uncultured Veillonella sp.
TCCAATACTTTTTTGATTGCTTCTTGTACAGCTGGGATACGGCTAGAACCACCAACTAACAATACTTTATCGATATCGGATGCAGATAAACCAGCATCGTTCATAGCTTTACGAGTAGGTTCAATAGTAGCTTGTACCAAATCAGCTGTCAATTCTTCGAATTTAGCACGAGTCAATGTTACATCCAAGTGTTTAGGACCTGTAGCATCAGCTGTGATGAATGGCAAGTTGATATTTGTGCTAGCTACGCCAGACAATTCAATTTTTGCTTTTTCAGCAGCTTCTTTTAAACGTTGATCAGCTAATTTATCATTGGATAAATCGATACCAGTTTCTTTTTTGAACTCTTCAATAAGGTAGTTCATAATGCGTTGGTCGAAGTCATCCCCACCAAGGTGGTTATTACCAGATGTTGCTAATACTTCAAATACGCCATCGCCAAGTTCAAGGATAGATACGTCGAATGTACCACCACCAAGGTCAAATACAAGAACTTTACCATCTTCATCTTTATCTACACCATATGCAAGAGCAGCTGCTGTAGGTTCGTTGATGATACGAAGTACTTCAAGACCTGCAATGGCACCAGCGTCTTTTGTAGCTTGACGTTGAGCATCTGTAAAGTATGCAGGAACTGTAATAACAGCTTGTTTTACAGGTTCGCCCAAGTAAGCTTCTGCATCAGCTTTGATTTTTTGAAGAATCATTGCAGAAATTTCTTGAGGAGTATAAGATTTACCTTCTACAGTTACTTTGTAGTCTGTACCCATGTGACGTTTAATAGAAATGATTGTGTTTTCTGGGTTAGATACAGCTTGACGTTTAGCCAATTGACCAACTAAACGTTCGCCATTTTTTGCAAAACCAACAACGGAAGGAGTTGTACGTGCACCTTCTTGATTTGTAATAACCGTAGGTTCGCCGCCTTCCATAACAGCAACACAAGAGTTTGTTGTACCTAAATCAATACCAATTACCTTTGCCATAATATATGCCTCCTAAAACTTTATAATCTATTCAACAACTTTTACCATTGCTGGACGTATACAACGACCATCAACAGTATAGCCAGTTTGCAATACTTCACACACCGTATCGGATTCATATTCATCTGACGGTACACGCATAATCGCTTGATGGAAATTTGGATCAAATGGTTGACCCACAGCTTCAATAACTGCTAATCCATGTTTAGATAACATAGCCATCAAATTTTGATGAATCATAATGAATCCATCGAGGAATACTTTTGCTTCCCCTTCTGCAGGACTTTGAACGGCCCGTTCAAAGTTATCCAATACAGGAAGAAGGTCCGTTAATACATCCCCTTTTACATATCCAGCAAGTTGCTCTTTTTCTTGGTTAGTACGACGTTTGAAGTTTTCAAAGTCCGCTTGTAACCGTTTATATCGATTATCAAAGTCGGCTTTAAGTTCTTCTAACACTTGAGCAGCATCAGCCACAGCTTCTTCAGTTTTTTCAACAGTTGGTTCCTCTACATTCGTAGTATCCTCTGTTTCCTCCACTGTTTCTTGTTTAATGTCTTGTTCTTCAGCCATTATATGCCCTTTCTGTTTTGTTCTTTTACCATAGTTTCCATTATATGTTTCATATGGGACAACATGCCGATGATACGTCCGTATTCCATCCGCGTTGGACCAAGAATAGCAAGAGTTCCGATAGGCTGATCTTGATTCGTAAAATCAGCTTGTACCACACTCATTGAATGTAGCGCTTCAGTTTCATTCTCAATACCAATCTTGACCTTAACAGGTGTTGGAGAATCATCTTTTAATAACTGTCCTAATTGATTTTGTTCTTCCACTAAGGAAAGCAAGGGTTGTACCTTCTCAACAGACTTAAACTCTGGTTGATTTAACAACTCTGTGGTACCTACCGAATAGAACAACTTACGTTTATTAATAGCTCGTAATAATGTCTCCGAAAGGATTAATAAAATTCCCTGCGGTCCTTCCATATGGACCAATATAGATCCTAAAGCCTCAGCCGTTACATGACCAATACTTACATTCTGTAGTGCATTGCTAAATTGTATGGCTAGACTTTGTAAAAGCTCTGGTGAAACACTTTCACCAAAGTACATCAACTCATTATCGAGTGCTCCTGTTTCAGTAATAACTACCATAATGGCTTGATGACTATCTAGCGGTAATACATGAATGTATTTGATTAATGCTCTATCATGGGCTGGTGCTAAGAATAAACTCATGCTATGACTTACCTGTGAAAGTAGTTTAGCCATATTTAGAAAGAGTTCACTCGTTGATCCATTGGAACGTTTCCATAACATTTCAATTTTTTCAGCATCCTGTAATGGAACAGGTTGTCGACTCAGCATAGAATCAACATATAAGCGATAGCCCTTAGCTGAAGGAATACGTCCAGCCGATGTATGAGGTTGCTCTAAATAGCCTAATTCCTCTAAATCGGACATTTCGTTCCGCACCGTAGCAGGACTGATGCCAA
This sequence comes from uncultured Veillonella sp., assembly GCA_902466275.1. Lineage (GTDB taxonomy): Bacteria > Bacillota > Negativicutes > Veillonellales > Veillonellaceae > Veillonella. The sequence goes on from CABQQJ010000108.1 coordinate 2,488, forward strand.
GATCATAATTTTTAGCAATCGTTCGAGATCCTACAGGTTCTGCGGACTTAACATAGTCTTCAATTATGGCTCGCAAGATGCGCTGTTTTCTTTCATCCATAATGACACCTCTTGTTAGCACTCATAAACTTTGAGTGCTAATCGCATGTATAATATTATCATATTCAAAAAAAATGTCAAGCAGAAAAATCCTTAAAAAGTCAAATAATATCTATTTAGTCAAAAAGACAATTCAATATTTTTAATTAATTGGTCAAAAAATCAAAGTACAAAAATAAAAAAACACTTATACTATCTACATTTATGACATATCCCAAAATTTAAAGATTAGAATATGTTGGTCTAATAAAATTTCTATTATTAAAACCTGAAATAGTATAAGTGTTTATATTTGTAATAATTTTATTGTAATTCTATTGTTAATGGACTCTTAGTTAGAATACTTTTTGGGCCCTAACTATTTACAGACTAAAATCATAAATCAATAAGTACTAGAAATATAATAATTTATAGTTCTACACCTTCTAATGGATTACCAAGTCGTTCTAAGAGTTTTCCCATACGCTCACGTGGTTCCCCATGTTCCGCATACCAATCAACTAAAATATCTACAGCTTTTTTAGATTGCTCTACAGTAAGCTGTCTAGACAAAATTTTGCCAGCTTCTGGTCTCATGCCTGTATTACCGCCAACAGCCAACATAAAACCTTGCGATGTACCAATAAAAGCAATATCTTTTACCATTGCATCTGGACAGTTACGACCACATCCACTGATGCCAATTTTGCACTTGTGAGATGTTTTTCGGCCGTAATGTTTTCTCTCTACATAATCAGCCAATTCTTTAGTTTCCATTTGTCCATTTTTACAATGGCCTTTACCTACACAAGCAATTAAGGAATTAACACCTCTATGAATAACAGTTGTCACGCCATCAGGCAATTCAGAAATTAGCTGTTCCTTATCATCTTTTTCAATACCTGTAATTTGTATACCTGTTACAACATGGCGAAAGGATCCGCCATATTTTTCAGCAAGTTCTATGCATGCTTTCATTTGATCTAAAGTAAATTCATTATGTAAACCGTGTAATATTACAGATGTCTTCATCGTTCCTCCTCAAATCTAGCATGCTTATTCATCATCATCCTATTTATACTAACATATTAGATTTTGAGAAACTGTGAGAAATTACTCACGAATAAATTGACTAAATACATAGTTTCCATGCTTGGCACCTTCAGCGGTTAAATGATAACTTCCACTTTGATATTCTAATAGATCTTTACTAACTAAATCCTCTAAAGTAGTACCAAATAAATTATGGACAGATACGCCAAATTTATCTTCAAATTTTCGCTCATCAAGGCCCCATTTAGTGCGAAGAGCTAAAAAGCAAAAATCCTCTTGAGCTCGCTCTAAAGTAATCGTCTCCGTATCAATAGTAGGCATAATATATCTGTCAACAGATTGTATATAGGGCATTACATTACGATTATTACTACGGCGTACTCCGTCATAGAAGGAATGAGCACCAGCACCAAAGCCTAAATAATCTATATAGTGCCAATATTTTAAATTATGACGACTATAGGAATTAGCCTTGGCGAAATTTGAAATCTCATATCGTTCAAAGCCTAAATCTTTTAATCCTTCCATCATCGTATCATACATGGATTCATCAATGGTTTCACTAGGAATAGAAATAAGGTTCTTTTGTACTAAATGATATAGATACGTTCCTACCTCAACTTGAAGTCCATACGTTGAAATATGATTAATCGGTAAATCTTTTACAATATCTAAATTATGTTGAATATCCTCTAATGTTTGTCGTGGTAAACCATAAATCAAATCAATATTGATATCGGTAAAGCCCGCCTCTTTAGCATCATAAACGGCTTGTTTTGCCTGTTCCCCGTTGTGACTGCGATGAAGCAATGTAAGCGCCTTATCATCAAATGTTTGAACACCAAAGCTTATACGATTAAATCCTAGTTTAACAAGTTTCGTTAAATACGATAGATCTACTTCCCCAGGATTTGATTCAATAGTCATATGACAATCATCAGTAATTGTAAAAGTGCTTTTAATTTTATCAAGAATCATCTTTAGTTGTTGAATTGACAATTCAGTCGGCGTACCACCACCAAAGTAAATGGTATCAATAGGCCTAGATTTAGATTCTGGGTGTTCTGTAACCCATAGATCTATTTCTTGTACTAATGCATATACATAGGTTTCGTAATAATCTTGTAGATTTTGATAAGCTGGAAAATCACAGTACATACATTTCTG
>CABQQJ010000109.1 GCA_902466275.1 uncultured Veillonella sp.
CTTGCGAATTAAGAATGTATTGTTGGTATGTGGTTGAATTTCAAGGTAATCATAGAATGATGCAATCGTTAATAGCTCTTCTTTGGAGGAACCCTTAACAATAGCCTGCATCAATTCACCTGCTTCACAAGCAGACCCTATAAGAATACCTTCACGATGCTCTTCAATGATAGAACGAGGCAAACGAGGTCTCCGTTTATAGTATTCCAAATGGGATATAGAAATCATTTTATACAGATTACGTAAGCCCACCATGTTTTGAGCTAACAAAATAATGTGATAACGAGGTGCTTCATCTTTTCGTTTTACAACGTCTAAGGATAATTCCTTTTCTAAATCCGCATCATCAACGAGATATCCTTCAACGCCATAAATAACCTTAACACCAAGTTCTTTACCAAGTGCTTGTGCTTCAGGAAAGGCTTGTACAACACCATGGTCCGTAATAGCGACCGCAGGATGGCCCCATTTTTTGACAGTTTTAAATAAATCCTTAATCGATACGAGTGCATCTTTATCACTCATCTTAGTATGTAAGTGGAGTTCCACACGAGAGTCCGGACGATTTTCAGTTCGTTCCACACTAGTAGTTTCTATTGCTTCAATACTGCGAATAGAAAGGATATAATCCTTGTCAAAACGATCATCAAAGCTGACACTACCTTGTACGCGAACCCGTTGTAAGCCTTTTAGTTGTTTTAATAATTCATCCCCTTCTTCAGGACTGTTCGTAAACTTGATAAATTTAATGCTATTTGTATCATCTACAATGCTGCCGTTAACGATACTTTTACCAGTCTTAGTATCACGTTTATCTAGACCAACAAATACACCTTCAAAAATAACACTAGGCGTATCCAAAGTGCCCATAATTTTAGAGGTAACTCCCTCAATTTTAGGTCCTAAAATCATGCCTTCATCAGTAGGAGCATCCTTCGGTGCACGACGAGCATATTTTCCATCCCCTTCACTACCTTTAGCAGTAGATTTTGTAGCACTTTTAGGAGCAAAACCTTTACTTGTTTTAGGTGCACTGCTCACAGATGCGACAGTATCACTACCGCTAGATGCGGCAACCGTTTGATTAGAACGAGACACAACAACTGGACTATTGTTGAAATAGCCTAACTCAACAGCCTCTACAAATGGAGCAAAATCATCTTCGTCAACATCATCATATTCATCTTGTTGATCATAACCTGCAAAAGACTTGCCTTTAGGTACTTGTTTTTTAGCCTCTTCAGCTTCACGTTGTGCTTCAGCCGCTTCAATCCATTCACCAGCACCACAGCCACCGCCATAATAATAGGTATCTAACCCTTCACCCGTTTCAGTATCTACTTTCCAAGCAAAGCAACAAGCTGTATCTGTATTTGTTGGAATATCATCAAAAGAGATATTTTTTTCCTTATACCATGCAGACAACCTTTCACGTAGACTAAGCAATGTGGAAAATGCAGAGTCTGCTGCTTGAATCGTCACATGTTGGCTATGACAGTTCACATAGAAGGATGATTTCTTATTCTGTTTTGGTACAACACGATAACGTACTTTCATTTTTATCCCTTATACCCACAATAGGTAATACATAAATCTCTAAATCGCCAAATATCGCCCTTGCTGCTACGGCTATCTAATATAATCTCATAAAGCCCTTTTAATAAAGCTCGTAGCGCCTTAATTGAAATTCTAGGACTCGCCTCATAAGCTAGCTTAATTGGATATGGTTTAAATGACGAATCATGATCCTTACATAAGTTTTGAATAGCTTGAACAGACATTCCCGCTTGACGGCATTCGCTAACCAGTAACTGTAAACGTAATTGCCCCTCAATATAGCTCATAGCACGGTCTAATTCTTTATAGCCGAACATAAACGGAAATAGTTCAAGCAATGTATCAATATCTCGTTTTAACAGAGCCTCTTTAAAGGTGAAAATGTTTTTAGCCCCATAATCGCTACCATTTTCTTCGAGAAACTCTTTAGTAATGACTTTATCACCTATAATTTGTAGAAAATACCGGTCAAATTCGGTTCTCATAAAAGAAACCGGTACATCTTGCCACAAATCGATGAGATGAGCTACATATTCCTGTGCATCAGGTGTCATTTTAAATCCATTAGACGTACAGTACTGACGTATCCACATCACAAGGTCTGCCCCTTCAAGACGCTTACATTGATGATTTGGTATTTTTTCTAAAATCTCTTTATTCTGCTTGATCCGTTTATCAATCATATCATGATAAATCAAAAGGATGGGATTATTCCCATTATATTCCATAATGAGTTCATATAATGGAACCCAAGCATCGCTATTTTTACCGCTTTTACGAATAATAGGTAAATTTACTAAACAAAATACCTTTTGATCGCCAAAGAGCGAATCTTCACATAGCTTTTCACTTATCTTCTGTGGTCCAGCTTCATCGTCTAATACGGTCACTGGAAGGTCTGGATAGGCACTTAAAAATTTACGTTTTTCTTCTTCAATTAATTGTGGCTCATCGCCATAAATGAGTTGAATATGTGCCATAGTTCCTCCTTTCACAGATAGATATCTTTAATGTAACTGTACCCCATTATATACATGTGTTCTGACGAAGGATCCACATCGCGTAACGCACCGTGGGGACTACCAAATAGAATTGTACTATGAGGTGAAATACGCCCTATTTCATTCATTACACTGGATCGACTCGTTATATATAATGAATTAGTCTTATCATTTAATTTTAGATTTTTTTCTCTACTTTGTCCATTATATACGACGATTTGGTTCATACCATTTTTATATACCACCTGTGCAGAACCGTTACTGTGAAAGTACTCAACTTTTACATCTTTAGGATTTACACCATATGCCCTTATGGCCTGATTAATAAGTCTTTCATTAGGTATAGTTTTAATATAATCTGGTGCATCGATTAACAAATATGCCTGTTCATGGTTTGGTGCTATGCACAGCAGCACATTACACTGTTTCATAGGAATATAATGGATTAACGTATTCTTGTGATGATGAGTCACATAGTATGAAACACCATAGGCTGCAACCATGCATAATAAGGACATCACTACATATACAGTATACTCCTTCTTATGTGTCAAAAAGTACGTAAACAGACCTAGTAAAGTATAATATACATAAACACAACAAAGATGCATCATACCAAGCCAAAGTAAACTACCACTACGCCCTAGGACATGATTTAAATATAACAATATGCGTAATAGTGCATCTATCAAAGACCATAGAAACGATATAGACATTACATAGCTAATAACAGTGCTTATAAAGATTAAAATGATGGATATATCTAATATAGGTGCTACTATGCAAGCTGCTAACAAACTAGCAATACTAATATAGTGAAAGTAATACAGCTGTAGCGGCAAGATGAGCAACTGTGCTGACACACATAACACAAGGGGTGTTTTAATCCATTTTGGTAGCCATTGTATCCGTTCATATAGTACCTTCCCCCATATAAGTAAACCATAGGTTGCACCAAAGGATAGTTGAAAGCTTACATCAAACAAAGAAAAAGGATCATATACAAGACATAGAATAGCGCATATACATAAAGCCTGTTTAGCTTGATATAATCGTCCTTTTACATAAGCCATGCACATGAGTATACTCATCATCATTGCACGTATAACAGGTGCATCTCCACCAACGATACAGCAATATATACAAGCTACTAATATACCTAAAATTAAGCATGTGCGCTTCCGTAATTTAACGAGTCTTCCTAAACCGTAAATTAAGGCTAATAGCAGTGCAATATGTGAGCCAGAGATAGATAAAATGTGGATGAGACCCGTATAAGCAAAATCTTTTATTCGCTCTTCCCCTAGCTCACTATAATGACCACCCAAGCATAAGGCTTGTGCTAATACCTTTTGTGGACCATCTAGATTACTAGCAATATTTTTTTCAATAGATTCTCGTATTTGACCACATAAATATAAACTTTTTCCATATAGTTTTTCAGAAAATGTTTTTTTAAAGTGGAATGCTTGTAAATCTTTATTAGTAGCAGATCGATATACACCATCATAGATTCGACCTCTTGTATTAGAGCTCATATATCTACCTCTAAGATTAATGCGTCCTTCCTCTTCGATGAGAAATAAACTTTTTGGTGTACCTTCAATTATTGCTTGATCCCCTAGCCGTATTAAATACTTTGTAGTAGATACCTTTGAGTAAATCTGTAATCGACCCTGTGCCTTAATATAGTCGTTTTTAGCAGTATCTTTATAGGGATGTAATCCATGTAACTCTACATTATATTTGTAATATTCCTGTTTATCGATAGTTACTAATTCAGGATATGATACGACAGTGCCAAAATATTCTCCTTCTTGCTGTAAATAGAAAGATGTATAGCTGTTATAGTTAATAATTCGTAAGTCTGTTTGATAATAGGATAATCCCATTGCAGCAAAAACTAATATTAATAAATTGGCATATAAACGCCACCTACAATAAGATTGCATTATTTTAATAACAGTTACACCAATAATAGCTAAGGCAATCGCAAAAATATAATGCATTTGACTAAGTACGGGATAATATTTACCATATCCTAATATAGTGCCAATTATTATAGATCCCAATATAGTATGTGCCCATTGGCTATAAGTTATAAATGGCTTTGTATTAACTAATACTTGAGTATTGAAGATTGATTCCTCAAACGCTCGTTCTGTATTCCTAAATTTAGATTGTAATTTTATCTTTAATCTTCTTAAATAC
>CABQQJ010000110.1 GCA_902466275.1 uncultured Veillonella sp.
CTTCGGTTGTACGGCTTCAGCCGTAGTAAGCTCATGCCAGAATGCTTTATATTCTTCTTCTGTCATAGGACAATTAAGGTAATCTGCATCACCCTTGTCGTAACGAGAAGCGGCAAATACTTTGTCATAATTTAAGGATTCTGCCGTAACAATAGGAGCTGCTGCATCGTAGAAATAAAAGCCTGTTTCACCTGTTAAGGCTTTAATCTTATCTCCTAATGCTTCAGACGTAAGTGGACCAGAAGCAAAGATAACAGTGCCTTCAGCAGGAATCTCAGTTACCTCTTCGTGGTGAACTGTGATGTTAGGATGGCCTTTTACCTTTTCAGTTACCATTTCACTAAACAAATGACGATCAACGGCCAAGGCACCTCCGGCAGGTACAGCAGTTGCATCAGCACATTCCATAATGAGGGAACCTAAACGACGCATTTCTTCTTTTAAAAGACCTACTGCATTTTCAATATTGCCAGCCCGTAAGGAGTTGCTACATACGAGCTCTGCAAATTGATCTGTTTGGTGCGCCGGAGAACTCTTCACAGGGCGCATTTCATATAAGTCTACATGAATACCTCGGTTAGCGAGTTGCCAAGCCGCTTCGGAGCCTGCAAGGCCTGCACCAATAACAATAACATTTTTATTATTCAATTGTAGTTTCCTCTTTTTTAGCTTTACTAGACTTTTTAGATTCTTTTACAGGTTCTTCACTAGCTTCGCTCTTTTTCTTTCTTGTTTTCTTTGGTGGCCTAGTAGGACAAGTTTCATTGGAACAAAACTTTTTAACTGTACCATTTTTATATGTCTTTTCAACCATTATAGAACCACATGTTTCACAGAAATCATGGGTTGGCTTATCCCATAATGTAAAGTCACATTGTGGGTATCGATTACAGCCATAGAAAATGCGTCCACGACGAGACTTACGTTCTACGATTTCCCCTTCTTTACATTTAGGGCAAGTTACACCTGTACCTACTGTAATAGGTTTAGTATTTTTACATTCTGGGAAGTTAGAACATGCAAGGAACTTACCATAGCGACCAAATTTATATACCATTGGACTATGACAAAGTTCACATATCTCATCGCTTTCCATAGATGCAATTTCAATGCGGTCTACATCACTTGCATCTTCTAGTTCTTGCGCAAAGACCTCGTAGAAATCAGATAATACTTTTACATACGTATCCTTGCCAGATGCAATAGCATCAAGCTCTTCTTCAAGGTCTCGCGTAAAGCCAGTATTGATGATTTTTTCAAAGTACGCTATCAAGAAGTCTACCACAACAAAGCCTAACTCTGTTGGAACAAATTGTTTATTCGTATTCTCTACATAGTTACGACTAACGATAGTATCTAGAATTGGTGCATACGTACTAGGACGACCAATACCGAGTTCCTCTAGCGTTTTGATAAGACTCGCCTCAGAGTAACGAGGAGGTGGTTGCGTGAAATGTTGTTCAGGCAATACCTCTACCGTATGGGCAGCATCATTCTTTTTCAGAGCTGGCAATTGAGGTGCATCCTCTTTTTTCACATCTTCATAAACGGCACTGAAACCTGGGAAGATAACACGAGAGCCAGTTGCTTTAAAGGTATAGTCATCTTTAACATTCAACTCAATCGTTGTGGATTCATTTTGTTGAGGCGCCATTTGGCTCGCCATAAAACGATTCCAAATCAACGTATATAGCTTAAGTTCATCGCGACTCAAGAATGGTTCCACCATTTTAGGTGTTAACTCGAGAGATGTAGGACGAATCGCCTCATGCGCATCTTGTGCAGAACCTTTAGAACCGTACACATTTGGTTTAGATGGATAATATTCCTCCCCATAGTTACGAAGAATAAAGTCCTTAGCCATAACTTGCATCTCTTTAGAAATACGCGTAGAGTCTGTACGCATGTACGTAATCAAACCTACGTGGCCATAGGAGCCAATTTCTAAACCTTCATATAAATGTTGGGCAATCATCATCGTACGCTTAGCACCAAAGTTCAATTTACGCACACCATCTTGTTGCAACGTAGATGTTGTAAACGGAGGTGCCGCTTTACGAGAACGTTTGCGCTTTTCAATATTTGTCACTACTGCATCTTCACCGCCAATAGCATCAACCACCGCTTGTGCATCGCTTTCAGTAGTAATATCGATTTTCTCGCCTTTAATATGTGTCAACTCCGCTGTGAAAGATTCTTTTTTAGGTGTTTCAAAATTACCTTTAATGGTCCAATATTCTTGTGGTTCGAAGGCTTGGATTTCGCGCTCTCGTTCACAGATGAGTCGAACTGCTACAGATTGTACACGACCAGCGCTGAGACCCTTACATACTTTTTTCCAAAGTAATGGACTCAATTTATAGCCTACGATACGATCTAATACACGGCGCGCTTGTTGAGCATCTACCATATTCATATCGATGGTACGTGGAGCCTCCAAAGCCTCTGCTACGGCATTTTTAGTAATCTCATTGAACGTAATACGGCATGTAGACGTAGGATCTACATTGAGAATGTACGCCAAATGCCATGAAATAGCTTCCCCTTCGCGGTCAGGGTCAGTTGCGAGCAATACGGCACTACTTTCATCGGCGTAGGAAACGAGTTCATCAATAACCTTTTTACGAGTTACAAGATTGCTGTAGCGCGGTGTAAAGCCATGCTCAATATCGATACCCATTTGAGATTTAGGCAAATCTCTTAAGTGGCCCATACTTGCTTTTACCACATAGTTTGGACCTAAGAATTTTTCAATTGTTTTAGATTTAGCAGGAGACTCTACGATAACCAATACTTTGCCATCAGGATTATATACGCGTGGTTCCCGTTGCTCTGGTGGCACGGACGTTTGTAATACAGATTTATCCCGTACAATCCCCATGGGAGTAAGGGCTTCTTTTGCAACCTTACGCTTTATCGTAGTACTCTCTTTTTTAGTACTTTTCTTTTTAGTATCTTTACTAGTACTAGCTGCTTTTGGCTCGCCAATAACGATTGATCGTTTAATGGACAAGTATATCACTCCTAGTCATATTAATATAGCCTCTCGGCGGATGATTCTCTATAGCCCCTTCCATTTCTAACTCTAGTAATAAGGGCTGTAGTTGTTGTAATGGAATACGAGTCGCTTTCAAAATATCACTAACCGTAATACATCGATCATGAGGTATTTCACTCAATATTACACTCCTATCCACATTAAAGCTTAACATAGAGCACCCTTTTCTATCAACACTTTGACTATGATTCCCTATTTGAACGCTAGCTTTTACGCCTTTATTACCTTTATTATTTGTTGGTAAAAGTTTATGTTCACTAGAAAAATATTCCCGCATTGTTAAATGGTATTGTTCAACTATATCCTCATAACCAGTAAGTACATATGCACCATTTTTCATTAAGAATTTATTTCCATCTGCTGTATGGTCTAATAGATTACATGGTACCACAAATACATCTCGACCTTCACTAACCGCCATATCTGCCGTAATCAAAGAACCACTACTAGACTTGGCCTCCACTACGATAACACCTCTGCATAATCCACTAATGATACGATTCCGTGCTGGGAAATGTTTTGCGGACGGCGGTGTACCTGGCGGGTATTCGGAGAGAAGTAACCCATTATTTTGTAATATACGATCAAATAATTTTGCATTTTCTCGAGGATAGGTAATATCTAAACCACATCCCATAACAATGATTCCATACCCCTGACTAGCCAGAAGGCCTTCATGACCATGTGAGTCTATACCACGCGCCCCACCACTAACAATAATGGTACTATATTTACCTAATTCCTTGCCGAGCATTCTCGCCACATTCCGACCATATAAGGAGCAACTCCTTGCTCCAACAATAGCAATACGATTTAAGCGTCCATCTAAGAGTGCCCGATTACCTCTCATAAATAAAATGGCTGGCGGATTATATATATGATTTAAAATAGACGGAAAGTCTTTGTCTAAAAAGGTAGTAAAATCCATCTGGTATTCGTCTACTTTATGGATAATATACTCTAATTTTTCATCTTTAGCCGATGCTGAAATGGCACGTTTATCAGATGCAGAAATATATGTATAAGATTTTAAGTTTTCTACATTCTTAATAGCTTGCCACGCATCATAAGGGGATCCAAAATCCTCTATAAAACGCCTTACATATGTGGCTCCAACATTGTATAAGCTTTGTAATCCTGCAATATAAATATTGTCATCGTATCTAATCATATAAACACCTAGTAATTCTTTCTAAGTATATAATCATTAATTTTATATAGAATCAAACAACTACTTTTGGCAAATAAACAACTACTAAATTTATGAGATAATTACTTTATTTGCCAGTTCTAAATAACATTGCTTCAGAAATATGATGTGGTTCTACTTTTGGATTTTCTTCTAAATCAGCAATTGTACGAGCCACCTTTAATATGCGATCAAAAGCTCGCCCACTTAAATGAAAATGGTCAAATATATTGCCTAAAACACTCCAAGCCTTATCTGTAATATTGCATAGTTCACTAATTGCCTTATGGGGAACTGCTCCATTCGAATTAAAGTCAAAACCTTCATATCGTTTCTGTTGCATAGCAGTGGCCATGATAACTTGTTGTCTCATACTTTCACTCGTCATATTTGAAGATGATGTATCTAACAGCTGTTCAAGGGTCGGTCTCTCAACGGGAATATGTAAATCTATACGGTCCAT
>CABQQJ010000111.1 GCA_902466275.1 uncultured Veillonella sp.
TGTATTTTTTCTATACTAATGATATGCAGTTATATCCGGGCCCCATTATAAAATGAAAGCGCCTTATCGCTTATTTACAATAGCTCCATCGAGTTACACAACTATTATTTGGGCTAAAATTAGCAATACACTAACTACTTACTCGAACATTGTCGATAGTAGTAGTTTCAACCGATTTGCTTGGTTTACTGCACTGGAGCCAGGATCGTAGTCGATGGCAGCGATGCGCACTTCTGGGTAGGCCGCAGATAGTGTTTTCACCATGCCTTTACCTGTTACGTGGTTTGGTAAGCAACCGAATGGTTGCAAGCATACGATTTGTTTTGCCCCTTTTTCGATGAGGTCAATCATATCGCCTGTGAGGAACCAGCCTTCACCGCATTGGTTACCAAGGCCGATGAATTGAGCTGCTTCTTTAGCCACTTCTGTCATACGTTGTAGAGGATCAAAGTTTTTAGACGCCGCTACAGCTTTAGCGTATGGCAAGCGGTAGAGTTCAAGGGCTTCACGAGCCAATGTACCGAAGAAGCCAGATAGCCATGTACCATCAAGGTGTTTAGCACGGTATGTGCTATCCATTGCGCAGTACAAGAAGAAGTCTAATAAACCAGATGTAACGACTTCGCCACCTTCTTTTTCAATGAGTTCATTGATATGGTTGTTAGCACTTGGGTGGAATTTAACGTAAATTTCCCCTACGACGCCAACACGAGGTTTCTGTACATCCTTGTTGACTGGCAAGTTATCAAAGTCATGAATGATTTCTTTGATGTACTTATTGTACTGACGAAGGCTGGCAGATGTAATGTTTTCACGCAGCTTTTTAAGCCAGTAATCACATAATGCATCGGTAGAGCCAGGGTTCTTTTCGTATGGGCGTGTAGCCAATACGCATTGCATGATAGCGTCCCCGTATACTACGGCTTGAATCATGCGATGTAAGAAGCCTTTAGTCAACTTAAAGCCTGGTTGACGTTCCATATCACTCGCATTGAGGGATAGGATTGGCACTTGTTTCATACCAGCATCAATCAATGCTTTACGTAAGTAACCGATGTAGTTTGTAGCACGACAACCACCACCAGTTTGAGAGATGATAACAGCCGTCTTATCTACATCATATTTACCGGATAATAGTGCGGACATGAGCTGCCCTACAACGATAATCGCTGGGTAACATGCATCGTTATTAATGTATTTTAAACCCACTTCGATATCGTCACGCGTAGGCGCTGGCAACATTTCAAAGTCATATCCTTCATTTTTGAGAACTGGCTCTAAGAGGCTAAAATGCAATGGTGACATTTGTGGCACCAAGATTTTATAAGTCTTACGCATTTCTTCTGTAAAGACAACGCGATTGTAATCGTAAGTTGGTAATTTCTCTACCACTACCTCTTCCGGCGCCTCAGGATTATGATGACGACGCAAACTACGTTCCATTACAGATTGCAAGGATCGCAAACGGATTGTCACGGCTCCAAGGTTTGTACCTTCATCGATTTTGAGCAAGGTATGGATTTTGTGATTTGCTGAAAGTATATCTTTTACCTGATCTGCTACGATAGAATCCAGTCCACAACCAAAGGAGTTAAGCTCTACAATTTGGAATCCTTCAGTTCTACTTACAAATTCAGCGGCACGATATAGGCGACTATGGTAGGACCATTGGTCTACAACGCGTAAATGCTTGATTTCATTGCCTAATGGGGCAACGCCATCTTCTGTAAGAACAGCCATACCAAGAGATGTAATAAGTTCAGGAATACCGTGGTTAATACCGGAGTCCAAATGATATGGACGACCAGCCAATACGATTGTCGGAATTTGTTCTGCCACGAGGCGAGACACAGTTTTCTTTGTCGTTTCACGGTAAGAAGCCTTACAGTTTTCTTGTTCTTCCCAAGCAAGGTCTACAGCCTTAATAATATCCTTCTTCTTTAAGTTTAAAAAATCCAATGCTTTCACAAGAGCCGGAACAAGGGATTTTTTATCAGCTAACGGCAAGAATGGTGCGTGGAATGGAGTATCGCCCAATACCTCTTGCATATTATTTTTGATAAGTTCTGGATAGGAAATAACCATTGGACAATGGTAATTATTGTCGCGGCTAAATTCCTTAGGGCCATGTTGAATACAAGGGTACCAAATAAAGTCTACCTGTGCATTCGCTAAATCTCGAATATGACCATGTACAGCTTTTGCAGGATAGCAAGCTGTATCGGATGGAATTGTATCGATAGCCTTATTGTATTGATCCTTAGTCGTATAATCTGAAAGGATTACTTCATAACCCAAGCTATTGAAGAATGTGAACCAGAATGGGAAGTCCTCATACATGTTGAGAACGCGAGGAATACCTACACGCATTTTACCTTCAAACTCTGGAATGTTTTTCTTCAAGTAGTAATCAAAGTAACGACGTAATTTTACATCTACCAAGTTAGGAACTGCTTTGCGTTCCTCTTGAATCATACCGCCTGCACCGCGGTCACAACGGTTGCCCGTTACGTATGTACGACCATCGGAGAAAGCGTTAATAGTAAGCATGCAGTTATTTGGGCAAAGGCCACAATTGCGCATTGTCGTAGATACTTGTAAAGAATTAAGGCCCTCACTATCTAGCAATGTACTTTCACCCTTTTGTAACTCTTCCGCCGTTTCTGCTGCAAGAAGAGCCATACCGTATGCACCCATCAACCCAGATACATCAGGGCGAATCACCTCTACGCCCATCAATTTCTCAAAGGCACGCAAAACGGATTCGTTATAGAACGTACCACCTTGTACAACGATATGATCGCCTAATTCTTTAGGATCTTTCACCTTAAGAACCTTATAAAGGGCATTTTTAATTACAGAATAAGCAAGACCTGCTGCGATATCTTGTACCGTAGCACCTTCTTTTTGAGCCTGCTTAACCTTAGAGTTCATAAATACGGTACAACGAGAGCCTAAGTCGATTGGCAAGGTTGCCAACAAACCTTCCTTCGCGAATTGGTCGATTGGAATGCGTAGACCGGATGCGAATGTATCGATGAAGGAACCACAACCAGAGGAACATGCTTCGTTCAATACGATATCTTCGATATAGCCATCACGAACCTTACAGCATTTCATATCTTGACCGCCAATATCCAAAATAAAGGATACATCAGGGCAGAAGAATCGGGCCGCACGATAGTGAGCCATCGTTTCTACTTCACCAATATCGATGCCGAGGGCGCGTTTAAGAAAGGCCTCACCATAGCCAGTTACACCAGAGTGTGCAATATAAGCACCTTTTGGCAATAATTCATATATTTTCTCGATGATTTCACGAGATTTTTCTAATGGTTTACCATGGTTAGGACCATAATGAGAGAATATAATTTCCTTATTGCTATTGATAAGAACTACCTTAAGTGTAGTAGAACCAGCATCAATACCAAGGTAGCAAGGACCTTGAGCATCCTCAATATTCGCTTTTGGCGTTACCGCCTTAGCGTGACGAGCACGAAATTCTTCTAATTCTTGTTCATTCTTAAATAGCGGATCCACACGGTCTGTAGCTTCCATAGGAATACCGATAAGTGCACCGATTTCCTTTGTCAATTGACCAACAGTGATCTCACGGCACTCATCTTTCATCAATGCCGCCCCTAAAGCAATGAACAACTCACCATTCTCAGGGATAATGCGATGCGCTTCATCCAACTCTAAAGTATCGCAGAAGCATTGGCGCAACTCGGATAAGAATGTCAATGGACCGCCAAGGAATGCTACATTACCTTCGATTTTATGTCCGCAAGCAAGGCCAGCAATCGTTTGGTTTACAATTGCTTGGAATACGGATTTTGCAATATTTTCATGAGATGCGCCTTGGTTTAACAAAGCTTGTACGTCTGTTTTAGCAAATACGCCACAGCGTGCCGCAATTGGATAAATCGTATCAGCATTCATGGCTAATTGGTTAAGACCAGATGCATCAGTTTGCAACAAGGTCGCCATTTGGTCTATGAAAGCACCTGTACCACCAGCACAGGAACCATTCATGCGGTGTTCTGCAGTTTGACCTAAGTAAGTAACCTTCGCATCCTCACCGCCAAGTTCGATAATAACATCAGTTTGTGGGTACAACGCTTTTATCGCCTTTGTTTCGGCAATTACTTCTTGTACAAAAGGTATACGCACCTTATCAGCCATCGCCATACCGCCAGAACCTGTAATTGCTACATGTACTTTTGCTTCTTCATAGCCCACTTGAGCCTCTTGTAGCAATGTATGAACAGTATCCAAAATATTGGCGTAATGTCGGATATATTTTTTATACAAATAATTATCTTGTTCGTCCAACAAAACGACCTTGACCGTTGTAGAGCCAACATCGATCCCCATACGTAAGGATTTTTGCATATATACCTCTCTTGAAAAAATGAAGAATTAGTACGCTCGCACCATTTTTCTTCATACATTTAAGTAAAAGTTAAATAATAAAGCTTTTAACTACACATCTAAAAAATTAAATATTAAATATATTATACAACAAACAGAGATTAATTCTAGGTTTTGCCATATTCCAATGTGGTATATAGAACATGACTATTCCTAATAAAATATATATAACTCTATATGTCGTTTATTTTTTATTATACCACTTTAAAGTGAAAAATATTGTACGTAAAGATACATTCTAAAATTAATATAGTTAGTTATTACTTAT
>CABQQJ010000112.1 GCA_902466275.1 uncultured Veillonella sp.
GATGCAGTAGTTGTACCAGAATCTGGTGTACGTACTGTATCAGGTCGTTCTACAAATACTTTATCCGCCGTTAAGCCTGTTGTTTCACAAAGTACTTGTGTTGCCATAGTAGCCATGCCTTGACCAATACAAGCGGCACCCGTACGAATACGAACTTTACCATCACGTACTTCTAAAATAACGCGACCCGTATCAGGTAGTCCTACACCAATACCACTATTTTTCAAACATACCGCAAGGCCAGTACGATCAGAGGCATAATATGCATCTTTTACAGCTTCCAAACATTCTACTAAAGCGGTTTCTTTGGAACAAATTTGGCCATTTGGTAATGAGTCACCAGGGCGCACAACATTTTTATAGCGGAATTCCCAAGGATCCATGCCTACTAACGCAGCTAATTCATCAATATTTTGCTCTTGACCAAAGATAGTTTGTGTTACGCCAAACCCACGGAATGCACCACCAGGAACAGTATTTGTATAAACACATACACCATCAAAGGCAAAATTATCAAAGTGATAAGGGCCACAAGAATGAGTACCAGCACGTTGAAGTACAGGACCACCTAAAGATGCATACGCGCCACAATTAGAAACGATATTTACCTTACTTGCTACCAAATTACCTTCCGCATCACAAGCTGTTGTAATATCCATTTCCATCGCATGGCGTTTAGGATGAATATTAAGACTTTCTTGACGAGAGAATAGAACCTTAGTTGGTTTACCTGTAAGCCAAGCTACGAGAGATGCATGATGTTGTACGGTCATATCTTCTTTACCACCAAAGCCACCACCTACGAGCATACTGTGAACCTTTACAGCCTCATTCGGAATACCAAGCATACGAGCAACTTCACGACGATCATCATAAACATTTTGGCTACCTGAATGCAGATGAATTTCATCACCCTCACGATATGCAACGGCACATTCTGGTTCCATAAATGCATGGTCGGTTTGAGGTGTGGAATAATGATTTGTTACTACAAAAGCAGCCTCTGCAATAGCCTTATCTACATCGCCACGAGATAATGTTTGACGAGATAATACATTTCCCTCTGGATGTAACTGAGGAGCATCTGGTTTTAGTGCTTCCAATGGATCTAGTACGGGTTCTAATTCAGTATAATCAACTTCAACTAGAGCCAATACTTCGTCTAAGTATTTCTTTTCTGTAGTTGCAACAAGTGCAATTGCATCGCCTACATAACGTGTAATATCACCTTCGGCGATAAGTACATCCCAATCCGGTACTAAATGACCAGTCTTATTGAATGGTACATCTTTAGCAGTCAAAGCCGTTACACACTTAGGATGTGCAAGTGCTTTAGACACATCAACGCGATCGACTCTAGCACGAGGGTATTTAGAACGCAATGCTTTAGCATAAATCATGCCATCCATATAGATATCATCAGCATATTGTCCAGTACCTAATGCTTTTTCCTCAGCATCTACACGGTGTAAACGAGCGCCTACATTACCATTTGTATCCTTTTCTGGAACTGGTAAGTTCTCACGGAACATTTTTGCAGCTAGCATAATGCCCTCTTCAATTTTTACATAGCCTGTACAACGGCAAATATTACCTAATATCGCCTTTTTAACATCGTCAGGTGTAGGGTCATTATTTTCATCAATCAAAACTTTTGCACTAATAATCATACCTGGGATACAGAAACCACACTGCACCGCTCCGCATTCACCAAAAGCATAGGTGTATACTGCTTTTTCTCGTTCAGATAAACCTTCAATCGTGACAATTGATTTACCATCTAATTGAGATAGTTTGCTTACACAAGCCTTTGCTTTTTTTCCGTCTATAATTACTGTACACGTACCACAAGCACCAGCACTACAACCTTCTTTAGTGCCCGTCAATTTCAAATCAGCTCTCAAGAAATCAATTAAACGTTGATCCTCTTGAACCTCATGTTGGGTGCCATTCACTTGAAAGCGGTACATATATAGCCCTCCTCTCATTAAGGAATACATTCACCAAGATACGATTCTGTTAAGGATCCATCTTGTACCACATGGTGACCTCTAAGGATAACATCTCGAACCTTGCCAGTTACAGATATTCCTTCGTAAGGTATATAGTCAGCCTTTGTATGGGCAGACTCTTTTGAAAGAACGTGTTCTACGCTCTTATCAACAATTGCAATATCCCCATCACTACCTACAGCTAATGTACCCTTCTTGGGATACATGCCATATAGCTTTGCTGGGTTTTCACTAACTAATTTCATAAAATCTACAGCGCTCATATTGCATTGGTTTACCAATACATCATAAGCAACGATGCCCCGCTCCTCAGCGCCTGGAATACCGCCTGGAATACGGGTAAAGTCATGACGACTTTTTAATTTTTGCCCTTCAAAATTGAAGCTACAATGGTCGGAGCCAATAGTTTGGAAAGTACCATTTACTAAAGCGTCCTTCAGTGTCATTTGATCTACTTCAGTTCTAAGAGGTGGACTCATCACATATTTAACACCTTCAAAATCAGGTAATTTATATCGTGATTCATCAAGCACCAAATACTGTGGACATGTTTCACAAGTCACTGCATGCCCTAGTGCACGTTCTCGAAGGATTTCTTCTACGCCTTCTTTAGAACTTACATGCACAATATGCACGGGATACTCTAATGCAGCACCAATTGTACTAAATCGCTTAATCGCTTCCGATTCAATCATGGCCGGTCTTGTAAGTGGATGATTACTTATATCTAACTCACCACGCTTACGCTTATCAGCTACGAGTGCATCGATGAGGTCCCCATTTTCACAGTGAGCCCCTACAAGTGCGCCTGTTGGTTTTATAGCTTCAATAGCGTCATAAATTTCTCGATCCGTTAAACGGAACCCATAAGCTAAATATACCTTAAAGGATGATACACCAGCTTCAACCACTTTCGGAATTTCACTGGATACCATATCATTCATTTCTACAAGCTCCATATGGAATTTGTAGTCACAGGAGCAATGCCCTGCAGCACGCTCCTTGTGAACTTCTAAACCTTTACAAAGGGATCCTTCCTCAGGAGAAGCAAAATTGATGATTGATGTTGTCCCACCAAGAATAGCGGCTTTTGTACCACTATCAAAATCATCCGCAGTAGACGCTAAGGCATTTGTCATCTGAAAGTGTGTATGAGGATCTATAAATCCAGGGAACACATAGCAACCTTTTGCATTAATAACTTCAGCACCTTCTGGAACAGAAAGGTGTTCATCAATGGCGACAATTTTGTCGCCATCGATAAGTAAATCTCCGGTAAGGATTCGATCAGTTAAGACCAAGTCCCCTTGTTGTATGATAATCATGATACATAGTACACATGCTCTTTACAGAAGGCATGTACAACTCCTTTCAATTCTTCAGGTAATGCATCGATGTCACATACTGCTTCTTCACCTTTGAAGCGATAACCACAGCTAGTGCCTGTGATGTAGAAACCATCATTTGTACTATCTGCTAAAGCTTCAGCATTGTGGAAGAATGTAATGCGATCCTTGTATGGTTGACAAGGTTCTACGCAATGACATGCACAGTTACCACACTCATTACAGCTTTGATCAACATGGATGATCAATTTAGCATCATTTACAGTAACGACTTCATTACATCTATTAGGACATACGCGAACACAAGCACCACAAACTACGCGGCAGTGGTAGTCAGAGCTACGTGTACTAGGGAAGGATGGCATTGCTTCACGTTTTTTCTTCATTGCATCGCTCTTCTTGAAGATTTTGTTCTCAGCGATGTCTTTAGCGAGTTTAGCTATAAGTTCTTTATGAACTTTTAAAGCAGCATTGTAATCAGTAGATTCTACTTCGTCTGCTAAGCCTTTGAAAGTATTGTAACCTTCACCTTGTAGAAGAATTGTACATACTGTTACAGGCCAGATACCACAATCAAAGATAGCTTTGATATTTTGTTTTACAGCACCACCGCTGTAAGACATTGGTAAACGTTCGCCGAATTGAGCACTTAAGAGCTCAGCTACGCCAATTGTTATAGGTAACAAGGATTTACCAGACATATACATTTGCTCACCTGGCAATTCATTGTTATGAATTTGTACAGGGAATGTATTTGTCAATTTAACGCCAAAGATCTTGTTGTGTTTTTCACCAAGAGCGATAAGACGTTCTAACATTGGAACAGCTTTATCGAATTGAAGGTCAACTTCGAATTGATGATCTTCAAAGTCAATGTATTCAAAGCCAGCATTATCTAATAACTCTCTAATGCGTTTTGGACCTAACAATGTAGGGTTGCATTTTAAGTATAGGTGAAGACCTTTTTCACTGATAAGGTAAGAACAAATGGATTCGATTTCTTCTGCTGGGCAACCGTGCATTGTGGACAATGTGATTGCTTGACAAAGTTCATCGCTAATAGAGTTGATATAATCAGCATCGATATGTTCAAACTCATCTACATGGTCAAGACACCATTGTTTACAAGTATCCCACATTGGAGATTGAGATGCACTGCGCATTGTGTTGATGAATTTATCAACCATAGGGCTCTTGATACCAGCTAAGTTGTAGCCAACACTCATGATGAATAAGAATCCATCTGGATCGCCTAATCCTAATTCTTTAGAGATTAATTTTAATGCGAACCAAGCTTTAATGTATTCATCAGCAGCTTCATCACAGCTATATTCAGAAGA
>CABQQJ010000113.1 GCA_902466275.1 uncultured Veillonella sp.
AACAAGCTGCTGAAAAAATTGAACAATCCTATGCAGCATCCTTTGGTAAAGCCATCAACCCAGTGCTAGAACCATTGGGGTTTGATTGGAAAATGGGCCTATCATTAGTAGCTGGTTTAGCGGCTAAAGAGGTTGTTATCTCTACATTAGGTACTATTTACGCTGTTGGTGGCGATGATCAAAATCCAGCACCGTTGACTGAGTACCTACAAAACGACTCTCACTTTACACCATTAATTGGTTTGACAATGATGTTGTTTATCTTAATTTACCCACCTTGTTTGGCAACATTAGCTGTTATCAAACGTGAAACAGGTTCTTGGAAATGGGTTGCATTCATGTTCTGCTATGAAAATACATTTGCATGGATTGCATGTTTCATCTTCTATAACATAGGTCGCGCATTAGGTTTCTAATCTAAAATCGCTAAATAGGAGAGTTTAGCCACTTTTAGATTCTTTAAACAAAAATGAATTTAAAAATTGCGATTTTGTTATAAGTAATTTAAAAATAATACTTGATAATTATCAATATTCGTGGTTAAATGATAATGAGAAAAGGGAAATATCCTTTAGATATTGCTTTTATCTTGTTTATCACTAATACACATATTATAATTTAGTAGATATTGAGAAAGAGGCATAATAATGGATAATCTTGTTATAGGACTCATAGTTGTATTAGCATTAGCTTATATCGGTAATAAATTTTACAAACAAATGTCTGGTAAAGGTGGCTGCGGCTGTGGTGGCGGTAGCTCCAAGTCTGGCTCTAAAAAATCTTCTGGTTGCGGTGGTAACTGCAGCTGTGATGGTTCCAATAAAGCACTAGGCATTAAACGTACTGCTAAGTAAGCTAATACGAATTCTGAATTTGAATGAGGGGTCTCTATAATGGCTCCTCTTTTCAAATATAGTAATTAAATTTTTTATCATATTTAGTAGAAAGGAATATTATCATGTTCAACATCGATCAAAAAAATCTTAAAAACGCTAACTTATTCGCAGCAGGTCTTGCATTGGGTACTGTAGGTCTTAAAGTTTTAACTTCTAAAGACGCTAAAAAAGTATATGCTGGTATCGTAGCAGCTGGTCTTCGCGCTAAAGAAACTGTATTAGAAACAGCTGAAAAAGTACAAGCATCCGCATCTGATGTATTGGCAGAAGCTCAAGAAATCAACGAAGCACGCAACGAAGAAATCTTTGAAGAAAACAAATAATTAGAGGATTGCACATATGTTACAATTTTCTGTAGTAAAAAAACTCAGAAATCGCTTGCATGTTAAGGTAACTGGTCATCACTTTACAGAGGCTGAAGCAGCTTATGTAGAGGATACATTACTCCTTAATGATGCAATTGTAGATGTAACCTTCTACACTCGTAGCAGTCAAATCGCCATTAAACATAATGGCGATTCTGATGCTGTGCGTGATGCAGTTCTCGGTCTACGCGATTTAGATTTGTCCGAAGCTCCTGCTTTGAATGAATACTCTCCGCGCTTGGTAAATAAAAAATATCGTGAAATGATGATTAATCGCACTGCTATTTACTTAGGTAAAAAAGCAGTGTTACCTGCACCGATTGCGGCAGCATGGGCATGGTTTGATGGGATTAAATTTATCGGTAAAGCGATTAAAACATTGTGGCAACGTAAGTTAACTGTCGAAGTACTTGATGGTGTAGCTATTGGTGCCGCTTTACTTCAAAAAGACTACCCTACAGCTGGCGCTGTTATGTACCTATTGGGTATTGGTGATATCTTAGAAGAATGGACTCACCGTAAATCCGTATTGAATCTCGCTCAAAGCATGTCCTTGAACGTAGATAAAGTATGGGTTTTAGTTGATGACATTGAAGTGAGCAAGCCAGTTAACGAAGTTGTAGCAGGCGATCAAATTATCATTCGTCAAGGCGAAGTGATTCCATTGGATGGCGTCGTTATCGATGGTGTTGTTCTTGTTAATGAAAGCTCCATGACTGGTGAACCAGAAGCGGTTCGTCGCGATCAAGACAGTTCTGTATATGCAGGTACTGTTGTTGAAGACGGTAAAGCTATTGTAGAAGTACGTAGTACATCCAAAACATCTCGTTACGAAAAAATCGTTAACCTTATTGAAGAGTCTGAACAAATGAAATCTGGTATGGAACAACAAGCATACCGCATGGCAGATAAATTAGTTCCAATTAGCTTTATTGGTGCTGGTTTAACATATTTGTTGACTCGAAATGTAATGAAAGCATTGTCTTTCGTTATGGTTGACTTCTCTTGTGCTCTAAAATTATCCATTCCATTAGCAGTACTTTCCGCTATGCAAGAAGCATCTAAACGCGGTATCACTGTTAAAGGTGGTAAGTTCTTAGAACAAATTGCACAAGCAGATATGATTGTGTTCGATAAAACTGGTACTCTTACAAAAGCAGAACCTGAGTTTGAACAAATCATCCCGTTCAACGGTCATGATGCAGATGAAATGTTGAAATTAGCTGCATGTATTGAGGAACATTTCCCTCACTCCATGGCAAAAGCAATTGTACGCGCTGCTAAGGATCATGACTTGCCTCACAAGGAAATGCACTCCGATGTAGAATACGTTGTAGCTCATGGTATTGCATCTAAAGTCGGTCGCTACCGTGTACGCATTGGTAGTGCTCACTACATCTTTGATGATGAAAAGACAAAAATTCCTGCAGATGAACAAGAAAAATTCAACAATTTACCAAATTCATCTTCCCATATTTACCTCGCTATTGGAGGTACACTAGCAGCGGTTATTTGTATTAAAGACCCTGTTCGTGAGGAAGCAAAACAAGTTATAGCTGATTTACACACATTGGGTATTAAAAAGGTTGTCATGATGACTGGTGACTCCAAACGTAATGCACAACGTGTAGCTGACGAACTCGGTATTGATGAATTACATGCTGAAGTATTGCCAGAAGATAAAGCAGCTTATGTAAAACAAGCAAAAGCTGAAGGCTATACAGTAATGATGGTAGGGGATGGCATCAATGACTCCCCAGCTATTTCTGAAGCTCATGTAGGTATCGCTATGAATGAAGGCGCTCCAATTGCTCAAAAGATTGCTAATGTTACTATTTCTTCTGATAATCTACAAGCTCTTGTAGATTTACGCCGCATTTCTATGGCATTGATGAAACGCATCAAAGCAAATTACAATGGTATCGTTGGTTTCAATGGTGCTCTTGTAGGTGGTGGCGTACTCGGTATTATGCCGCCAAGCCAAACAGCATGGTTGCATAATCTATTCACATTGGGTATCGGCTTAGAAAGCATGACTCCATTGTTGAAAAAAGAAGAACCAAAGGAAACTGTTCCTACAATTGATGTAACAGCTGATTCTGTAGTAGCTTAATTAAAGACCTCCATACTTGGTAAGTATTTACCTGTGTGGAGGTTTTTCTTTTTTGATGACATTTATCTATGATTATTGTAAAATACAAAGAGATTACATATCATAGGAGATCTTTATGAACACATTAATGGATATTTGTAAAAGATCCATCTACTTGAATCTATTTATTGTAGTCATTCCTATTATTGCGTATATGATTCATAATGGATCGAGTGCGATGGTAGCACTTGTATGGTATTTGCTCTTATCGTTAATAATGCCTTGGGCATATTTATCGTTTAAAAGTAGTACCTTTGGAGATGGTAAATCGATTAGCCGTATTGCTTATGTTGTAAGTTGGATTATAATCCACGGCATTAGCTATAAAGGTATTTTTCTCGGTGTAGATTTATCGATGTTATGGGGCTGGCCTACAGCAGGCCGAGATGTAGCTTTCTTAGTAGCTATGTATATCGGTGTCACTATTAGCTTGATTCTAGCGTATGGTCTTACTCGCTTAGTGGGAGGCCGTAATGAATAAGAGTTTCTGGTTATTTACCGTTGTTTGCGCTTTATTTGTAAGTGCTGTAACAACAGTTCTTTCCTTGAGTGGAGCATTAGCGTTACCTATATTAGTATTCCCTGTATTGTCTCTTGTAATACCACTCATGGTGCGTAGACTTAAGAATGCTAAATTTAACGACGACCTACCATTGAGTATGGGCTATCATGCATATAGTTGGGCTTGGTGGACTGTATTTTCATTTCTTCATACGCCCTTTAGCTTTACTGCAGATAGTGGAATTGTAACAGCGTTGTTTCTCTTCGTGGTGTATTTTATAGTTCAAGTACTTATTGAACTTTGTGGGTTGCTAGCTACTAAGTTTTTCAATCGAAATCATCGATGGGGAATGGTAGATGAAGCACTCGATATAATTGGATATACTATTCCAATTCCGTTCTTATATATTGGTTCGCTTCTCTATATTGATTTACAAGATCCAATGGTTTATTTCATGTATGCGTCATCTATGAATGTAAATATACTCTTTGCAGAATTGGTGTCATTACTTATATCCTTATTGGTATTCGTATTCTATTTATACCCAAGAGAAATAGCCTATAAAGGTATACGATTATTTCGTATTGTTTTAACTGCTGGTTTATGGCTCGCTATGAATGCTCATATTTTATATGGCGGGTATATTCCAGAATTTGTTTTATCTTTAGTT
>CABQQJ010000114.1 GCA_902466275.1 uncultured Veillonella sp.
TATAATTCATACTCCACCTCAGCATTATCAAATACCGAATACAAGGATAATGCTAATGCTTACTGCGTCGCTTCGTTTCTGATAAGCAAAGCAACAGCTTCGACATGTGCTGTCATAGGGAACATGTCTACGGGTTGTACTTCTTGTAGTTCATAGCCGTAGTGTGTAAGGATTTCAATGTCTCGAGCCATGGTTGCTGGGTTACAGGATACGTAAACAATGCGTTTTGGTTCCATCCCTGCTGCAGAGGTTAGTACTTCTTCTTTACAGCCCGCTCGGATTGGGTCGAATACGATGACATCTGGTCGTACGCCTGCTTTATAGAGTTTTGGCATTTCTACAGCCGCATCGGCGACGATAAACTCTGTATTATCATAGCCATTGCGTCGGGCGTTTTCACGAGCGTTGTTAATAGCTGGTTCTACGATTTCTATGCCTATTACATGTTTTGCCTTATGAGCCAAAAACAATGAAATGGTCCCCGTACCACAGTACGCATCGATAACGGTTTCATCACCTTTTAAGTCCGCATACGCTAATGCTTGATCGTAAAGTACTGTCGTTTGTTCTGGATTCACTTGGAAGAAGGAGTGTGGAGATAATGTAAACTGTAAGTCCTTAATATGATCTGTAATCGTCCCATCACCATAAAGGATATTATTTTTAGGGCCTAAGATAACATTAGTACGCTTACCATTAACGTTGTGAACGATAGTTTCTACTTGAGGGATGCGTTCAGTTAATTTTTCTACCCACTTCTCTTTATACGGCAATTGTTCTATTGCCGTTACAAGGATAATCATCCATCCAGATTGTCCAATGCGTCCAATAATATGGCGCAGTACACCCTTTCCTGTATGTTCATCATACGGTTCAATATCAAACTCTTTAGCGATTTGGTAACAAGCTTGAGCGATGATATTATTCCCTTCATCTTGAATAGGACAGTTTGTGCCTTGCACGATATCGTGAGATCCCATCGCATAGAATCCCATTTGAATATCGCCTTTAGTGCCGCCTACAGGCATTTGCATCTTATTGCGATATGCCCATGGTTCTTTAGGTCCTAATGTAGGCTTAACAAGGTCTGGATTTTGATGACCAATGCGTTCTATAACATCCTTCACCTTTTGTGTTTTTAGTGAAAGCTGCCCTTCATAGGTAATGTGTTGTAGTTGGCAGCCTCCACAGAATCCATAAAGATTACAACTTGCATCGATACGATTGTGAGCCATCGTAACAATTTCTAAGAGGCGCCCTGTAGCATAGGTTTTTTTAACCATATCAATAGCTACTTTCACAGTTTCTCCAGGTAAGGCAAAAGGCACAAAGACAGTAAAATCGTCTACACGACCTACCCCTTCACCGCTGCTACCGATGCCATGAATAGTTACCAATACTTCATCACCAAACTTAACAGGCGCATTTAAAATAGCCTGTTGTTTTTTAGATAATTGGCCGCTTATAGCTTGCGGTGAATTAGAGCGATTACTTCTTCTATGTTGTTTAGATTGTTTTTTACGAGATGTACGATTAGTACCGTTCATTACGCGTCTCTTTTCTTCCAAATTTTAATCATACCTGTCACAATAAGAACGAAGAATACAGTGCCGAATTTAACGAGTAATTCTTCACCTTGAATATATGGCATAAGAAGTGGATCTTCCACAATCATTTCGCCTGCAACCCAGCCAAGGAGTGCACCACCAGCCCAAAGAATGGCAGGGAATTTATTAATAATTCGAGCAAATAATGTAGAGCAAAATACGATAATTGGAACAGTAATTAACATACCTGCAATAACAAGCTCTAAATGACCTCTAGCGGCCCCTACTACACCGATGACATTATCAATACTCATCATTGCGTCAGCTACAATAATCGTCCAAATGGCACCCATTAATGAATTCTTAGCTTCGATATGTGCATCTTCATCGCCACCTTTTAATAATTGAATGGCAATCCATACAAGTACAAGGCCACCACCTAAGTGAATAAGAGGAATTAAAGTAAGTGCTTCCACTAAAAGAGTGGCAAATACAAGGCGCATTCCAATAGCCCCTACTGTACCCCAGATAACGGCTTTCTTTTGTAATTCTGGCGCCAATTTACCCGCTGCCATACCAATAACGACGGCATTATCTCCTGCCAATAAAATATCGATCAAAATAATTTTACTAATCGTTATCCATGTTGCAGCTTCTAAAAATTCCATTCTATACTTACCTCAATTCACTCTACTAATTCTATAACTATCCATTAACTATACCACAAATTCTCTATTTTCTCATCTAAAAGAAAGCACTTAGACTACCACAGTTATTCTTAAGATTAGCCTATGAGATTCTTTATAATAACTATACTTTTACAAAAAAATATCTCTCCTCCTATGACTAGAAGAAGAGATTTATTACATTATTTTTTAAGTTTCTTTACTAACAAAGATGCCCCTACTACGAGGATAACAGCTCCAACTTTGATGAGTAATGCATACGGTTCTACGGTATGTGAAATTAATTTATCTTCCACACTCATCGCTGCCCCCACCCAGGCGAGAATACCGCCACCAACGTAAAGGATGATTGGAAAGCGTTCGATCACTTTTACAAATAAAGTACTACCATAAATGATAATAGGTACTGTAATAAGCATACCGATAGCAACTAATGTCATATCGCCACCAGCGGCACCAACTACACCAATAACATTGTCAATACCCATAATTCCATCTGCAATAACAATGGTCATGATAGCAGCGCGCAAGTTATCTTTAGCCTCGATATTGTGCTCGCTATCATCATCAACAACAAGCTTGTAACCGATCCATAAAAGAAGGATACCACCTACTAACCGTAAAGCAGGAATATTGTTCAATGCCTCTACAAATAGGAATGCCATAACAAGGCGTAAAATAATGGCGCCAGCTGTGCCCCAGAAAATCGCCTTCTTCTGTAAATGTGCGGGTAAGTTGCGAGCCGCCATACCAATAACGATGGCATTATCACCAGCTAATAAAATATCAATAACGATGATTTGAAGCATCGCTAATAAGCCTTGTACAGTTAAGATGTCCAATGTATCCTCCTTAGAATAAAACAATAGTATATATATTATAATCGATATAGTAAAGTAGTGTAAAATTCAATTATCAACATATATATACGTTTTTATCATAATTCTTTCTTATTAAATAAGATAGTTTATATAAGGTCATTTCTCCCCTTACATAATCACAATATGGGCTCTATTTTTTTATAAATTTAATTCCTTTTCCCCTTAGGTTTTGGCTATTAAATTAAGCTACTTTATGGTATGGTATAGTATATCGTTACTAGGGAGGTTAGTATGTATCAAACATATTCTATACTGCAAAAATTATGGTTGTTCATAAAACTATTTACTCCAATGTGCATCACTCAATTTTCCCTGATTGGGGCTACCTTCATCGCTATCTTTTTAACGGGGCAATATAGTACAACTGATTTAGCTGGTGTCGCTACGGGATATAATTTGTGGCTCCTCTTCTATATCTTTGCACAAGGTACATTAATGGGTATCACACCAATTATTTCTCAACTATTAGGAGCTAAGAAAACAGATGATATTCCAATAATCTTTCATCAAGGCCTTTTCATCGGTACAGGACTAGCATTTTTAATTTTATTAATTGGTATATTCGGCTTACGCCCTTTATTGACATATTTAAATCTTGAACCCGCTGCCACCGAGGTATGTATTAGTTATCTGAAAGCCTTTGCACTTGGTTTATTCCCATTACTCTGGGTAAATACCTTGCGTAATACAGTCGATTCTCACGGATTGACGCATTACTCCATGGGCATTGTCTTTACAAGCTTTGTGATTAACGTATTCTTAAACTACGCACTCATCTTTGGTCATTACGGCTTTCCTGAAATCGGTGGTGTTGGTGCTGGCTATGGTATTGCCGGTGCCTGTTGGACAAACTTTATTCTATTTAGCTTAGTCATTCTATTGCATCCTAAGTTAAAAGGCTATCGCATCTATAAAGATTTCCATAGCCCGAATTTTCACTATATCCGTGAACAATTACAAGTTGGTATTCCCATTGGCTTCTCCATCTTCTTTGAAGCTAGTATCTTTAGCATTGCTGGGCTCTTAATGGTTCACTTTGGATCTGCTGTAGTAGCAGCTCATCAATCTGTCATTTCTTTTACTAATGTATTCTACTGCTTACCATTAAGTATCGCCATGTCCTCTACCATTGCCGTTGCCTATGAACTCGGTGCAGGACGAAAAATAGAAGCTATCCAATACTCTTATATTTCTCGTGTATTAGCCATCATCATAGCCGTTCTCATTTGTGCCTTTACGTTCACTCATATGGATAATATTGCGGATCTATTTACAAATGATGATGAAGTATATGAACTTATTTATCAATTCCTTGGATATGGCGTATTCTTTGCCGCTATCGATGCCATCGGTACTCCATTACAAGGTATACTAAGAGCTTACAAGGATGTAAAAGTAGTACTATACATCTCCCTCGTATCATATTGGGGTGTATGTTTCCCTACTGCTTATATCCTTGCTAAA
>CABQQJ010000115.1 GCA_902466275.1 uncultured Veillonella sp.
TCGAACCGATACGACAGCACCGCGAATACCACCGTCTTTCACCAAAATATTGGAGCCGCAACCAATAATAGTTACAGGCACTTGTAATTCGTGAATCTTGCGTAGCGTAAAGCTCAACTCAGCCATTGTAGTAGGTTCAATAAATAAGTCTGCAGGTCCTCCAATTTTGAATGTCGTATGATGACAAAGCAGCTCCTGCTCTCGTACACGTGTACTTGGTAATTTTTCTAATAAAGCTGTTTGTAATACCTTAATGTTGTGGTTGTTGTTCGCCATGATCTAACACTTTCATCCCCTCAGTGATTGGTTCGCTAATGATTTTATAAATATCATTAGAAATCTGGCTCCAACGCATTTGCGCTTGCAAATAAGCAGCCGCTGCAGCATTTTCTTGAATTTGAGGCATCAATTCCTCTTGTTTCTTCTGCAACTCATCTGCTTCTGGAGCACCGGACAACTTAGCATATTCCCACTGCATTTGTTGTGCCATAAATGTGCGAACCAACCCCGTTGCTACTGCATCTGCTTTCACTGCTTCCTGAGCAGCCATTAACTCTTTGTACTCTTCAGATTCACGCATTGCGTGAGCTAAATCATGAGCTTTATCGTAGTTCATAATATCCTCCTCCAAACAACACCGTTAAAATCGCTACCGGTCATATAGATTTGGTAGGTCTCCTAACACATACGTATAATATATTCCTCAATTGTAAAAGTCTATTTATTTTGATTGAATCCAATTGCCTTCAGCCTTAAGGTCTGGATAATCAAGTTGACGCATACCTTCATAAGCTATAATTGCCACCGCATTAGATAGGTTCAGAGAGCGTGCTTCATCTACCATGGGTATACGAATGCATGTATCCTCTTTACCATCTAATAAACTTTCAGGCAACCCTCTTGTTTCAGGCCCAAAAACGAGCATATCACCGATTTCATATTTCACCTCGGAATGAGTATGCTTTGCTTTGGTAGTGGCATAGAAATATCTACGATCAGGATATTTCTCATATAATTCTTGAATATTTTCATGTACCTGTACATCTACCAAGTGCCAGTAATCAAGGCCAGCACGTTTTACATGCTTGTCATCAATAGAAAAGCCAAGGGGTTTGATCAGATGTAAGGTCATATGATTGGCGGCGCATAAACGCGCTATATTTCCTGTATTACCTGGAATTTCAGGCTCATAAAGTACTATTTCCATTTTCAATCCCCTATTCTTTATATCTATATTATTCTACAAAGGAACGGACAAAATGTCCACTTTTCCCGCCTTCTTTTTCTACAAGATATGTAGGGCCTATAATCATCCCTTTATCAATAGCTTTACACATATCGTAGACTGTTAAAAGTCCTACTTGAACCGCTGTAAGTGCTTCCATTTCAACACCTGTCTTTCCCGTCGTTTTTACGGTAGCCCGAACCTTAACAGCACGATTATGTGTAGCATCCGTACAGGCTGGACTTTCACCATCAACAAGAGTACAATGCACCTCTACCTTAGTTAAAGCCAATGGATGACAAAGTGGAATTAGATTACTCGTCTGTTTCGCCCCCATAATAGCTGCCAATTGAGCCACACTAAGAACATCCCCTTTTTTTATTGTTCCCGCCGCAATGCGTTCATAAATTGCATCATTAATAGTAATAAAGCCTTCTGCCACAGCAGTACGAGTTGTAATATCCTTATCTGATACATCTACCATCCAAGCATTTCCATCTTGATCAAAATGTGTTAAATCCATAATATATCCTTACTAATTATGTATAAATTATCACCAATAGTTTTATTTTCATTTATTATATTATACAATAGAATTAAGAATTGTATGTACAAGGAAGGAAGTGTTCCTATGAAAACAAAACTAACTTATTTTGGTCACGCTTGCTTTATGCTCACACGTGGCGATGTATCCATGATTTTCGACCCATTCTTGACCGGTAATACATGGGATATCGCTAAAAAAGAAGATATTAAATGCCAATATATCTTTGTCAGTCATGGCCATGATGATCACTATGGAGACACAGATTTTATTGCCAAAGCAAATGATGCACTCGTTATCTCTACTGCTGAGGTAGCGGGTAAAGCAGCAGCTGCCGGTTGTCGTACACACGCCATGCATTTAGGTGGCAAGTTCGACTTTGAATTCGGTTCTGTTCGAATGGTTCCTGCCTTCCACGGCGCTGGCATCCCTGGCGGTCACGCTGCAGGTTGTATCGTAGATTTCTACGGAGATATCCTATACTTCGCTGGTGATACAGCACTCTTTAGCGATATGAAATTATTAAATCGCTTTGGTGAAATCGATTACGCCCTTCTTCCTATCGGTGATAATTACACAATGGGGGTTGAAGATGCAGCTCTTGCTGCTTCTTATGTAAAAGCGCGTATCTCCATTCCAATTCACTACAAAACATGGCCTGTTATCGACCGTGAACCAGGTGTATTTACAAGCCTTGTAGAAGGCAAGTATAACCAAACAGCACTCATTATCGATCCAGGCTCCTCTATTGAGCTTAACAACTAATAAAAGATCCACAGACCTAAAAATGACGCAATCCAAAGGATTGCGTCATTTTTGTATATAGTCTTGGTTCAAGATCAAACCCATAAAAAATTGCATTCTAATAGACTAAATCTCTTGATTTGCCATAGAAAAGCCCCCACGGTTAGCCATGCGTACAAACTCATCAATATCTTGAGTTTCATCAACACCAACATAGCCGAGTTCACGAACCAGGCCGTATGGGGTATGCAAAGATAATTGAGGGTTCTCACCGGTCAACACCCACAGCACCTTATAGCCCCTTGGCGCCTCTCGAAGTCGCTCTTCCCCTTTGCCATCCGTAAAATATACAAGTAAATCTACACGGTTTTGATTAGCCAGAGAGAATACAGGGGTAAAGGCCGTTGCACCACGCACATCGAGGCGAGGTTTTACATCTTTTACAGATTCCATCGTATAGGTGCGGCGCACCTCATTATCACATTCTACAACGGTAATGCGATGGTTATAGGCATGTACGATTTGTAACACTTGCTCTAAGGCATTCGTAAACTCTACATCAGTTATACTGCCACTCATGTCGAGAGCTACCCATACATTTGCCTTATGTTGGCGCAATGTACCAGACAATTCCAAACGCTCAGGCTGACGACGATTACGACGCATCGTCGTTTTTTTGTATCCACTCGCTACCTTGCCCATTAGCTTTTTAAGGTAGAAATACCAAGGCAAGGCACGACGTGTCTTTTGGAATGTATCGATAAGGCTTTTCACATAGCCTTCCATATCCCCCTTTGAGGCTTCGTTGATATAGCGCTCCGTAATTTGGTCCATCGTATCTGTATCAATAGAATCAGATTCATCCCAAATATCATGGCTAGTTTGAGGATCAAATTCCATAGCAACCGCTGTATCTGCATTATCGATGGGCACAAAGAGGTCTGGTTTTTCTTTCATGACCTTATCAATAGCCTTCGCATAGTATTCAATGGTACGGAAACGCTTTAATAACAAACCAAAGCGCGCATTTACATTGGCTACCGTTACCGCATCACGGTCTACATGTTCAAGGTAATCGTTTACGACCATATCCATAGCCATATGGACTGCTGTTTTGTGAAAGCCTTGGCTCAGTGCTTTTACCCGCATCAAATGAGCAGAAATGATATGAAGAACTTCACGCTTAATACCATCCTTCATCACATCAGGCGATTGGCGTAACAAGATAAAGGGATTTACATATAATACATATCCGCCCTGTTTAAGATTAATACCAAAAGCACTGGCCATATCAAAGCGAATGCGATGAGTCATTTGTAAGTAAAAGTAACCAAAGAATTGGTCCTCTTCAAGGAGCAGACTGTTTACATCATGTAATATGTTCCACAACCGTTGCTCATAGGCTGGTGTCATTACGGCTTGCTGCATAACGGAGAGGTCTGTCCCCTCCACTTGTACGTCTTCAAGAGCACGACCGATAGTACCTATATGGCTATCCGACATATTATGGTTCATAAGATCAGCCGCTATACGTTCAGGCGCCATGCTATGATGTTGTTCTTCATAGCTATCTACATAGGCCTCATAGGATGCGTATATTTGCGTATACAAAGCCTCTGCTTCGCGATATATGCGCTCTCGTTTCGCATGCCATCGATCAAGAGCCTCGATAGCCTCCGCATCATAAGAACCCGTTTTTTCCCAGCCATCGATATGAGTCAGTAAATCCGACGCATCACGTATATCATCCTTATCTAAGTTTCGTTGCATATTTACACCTCCTTTTCTTTAGAAAACAAATTTAATATATGTCATATGCCATATATCAATTAGCATAATAATTAATAATTTACTACAGTCGATTATCTATATATAGCTTCGATTTGGTTAACTACGCACATAAAATTATTTTTGCGCGTCAAAGAAAGTATCTACAAAAAGGTCATCTTCAATAGCATAAGCGTAAACGCGCTCATACGTGTTACGAAGATCTTTCATAACCGCTACGCGCAAATCGCCTGGATACAAGGTTAAAAAC
>CABQQJ010000116.1 GCA_902466275.1 uncultured Veillonella sp.
CTTACAGTAGAATGATCAAAAGCGATTAAACCCGCTATATTAGCAAGCCCTCTCCGTGCTATGTGACCAGTTGTAGATTGTTCTTTTCCCGATTTACCATATACAAACTGCTCTAGTTTGAGTGCAGCTAATATAAATAAACCTATAATAGATAAAATAGATTCCATCGCTTTAATCTATTTTTTTAGTTCTAAGATTGCATCTACGAAACCACGGAATAATGGATGTGCATTATTCGGACGGGATTTAAGTTCTGGATGCGCTTGTGTACCGATGAAGAATGGATGGTTTTTCACTTCAATACTTTCCACAAGGCGACCATCTGGAGATGTACCAGAGATAACAAGACCAGCATCAGTCAATTGTTGACGGTATTCATTGTTGAACTCATAGCGATGACGATGACGTTCATAAATCAAATCTTCCCCATAAGCTTCGTGAGTTTTCGTACCGGCTTCCACTTTGCATGGATAGATACCTAGGCGCATTGTACCGCCTTTTTTATCTACATCAACTTGATCACTCATCAAGTCAATTACTTTGTATTTAGCATTTTCATCGAATTCGCTAGAGGTTGCTCCTTCCATGCCACATACGTTACGAGCAAATTCCATTACTGCAGATTGCATGCCAAGGCATAGGCCAAGATATGGAATATTGTTTTCACGAGCGTATTGGATTGTGCGGATTTTACCTTCTACACCACGGGAACCAAATCCACCAGGTACGATGATACCTTCAACACCATCAAATACCTCTTTAGGATCTACAGATGTATCATCAAGTTCTTCGGAGTCAATCCAACGAATATTCACTTTAGTACCCGTAGCAATACCAGCATGATCTAGAGCTTCAACTACGGATAAATACGCATCATGCAACGCTACATACTTACCAACGATAGCAACTGTAATATCTTTATTAGGATTCAAGATCTTATGAACCATTTCTTTCCATGCAGTCATATCGCAAGGGCGTTCTTCAAGGCCTAATTTTTTGATAACAATATCATCAAGACCTTGATCTTGCATCATCAATGGCACTTCATAGATAGAGCTACAAGTTTGATTTTCAATAACTGCTTCTGGTTCTACGTCACAGAACAAAGCAAGTTTTTCTTTCATTTCATCAGAAATGTGTTTTTCGCTGCGGCATACCAAGATATCTGGTTGAATACCAATGCTGCGCAATTCTTTTACGCTATGTTGTGTAGGTTTAGTCTTTAACTCGCCTGCTGCATTGATGTAAGGCACCAATGTTACGTGAATGTAAAGTACATCATTACGGCCTACTTCTTTTTTCACTTGGCGGATAGCTTCCATGAATGGCAAGCTTTCAATATCACCTACGGTACCACCAATTTCTGTAATAACTACATCAGCATTATCCTCTTTACCTACACGGTAAACATTTTGTTTAATTTCATTTGTAATATGTGGAATTACTTGTACAGTGCTACCTAGGTAATCACCTTTGCGTTCTTTATTGATTACAGACCAATATACTTTACCAGCTGTAATATTGGAACGTTTACTAAGGTTAATATCGATAAAGCGTTCATAATGGCCCAAATCAAGGTCAGTTTCGGCGCCGTCATCTGTTACAAATACTTCACCATGTTGGTAAGGGCTCATCGTACCCGGATCGATATTAATGTATGGGTCAAATTTTTGAATCGTTACATTGAAACCACGGTTTTTTAGTAAGCGACCCAAAGATGCTGCTGTAATTCCCTTCCCAAGAGAAGAAACAACGCCGCCAGTTACGAAAATATACTTAGTTGCCATGATGCCTCCCACCTATTACATTTTTTCCGGAGCGGAAATACCTAAAATACCCAAGCCTTGACGAAGTACGAGGGCAATCGCTGTGATTAATCCTAGACGAGCTTGTTGCAACGCTGGATCTACGCCAATGATACGACCTTGACGATAGAAGGAGTGGAACATACTTGCCAAATCGTATAAGTAACGAGCAATACGATGAGGTGCACGATGTTCGGCAGATTGAACAACCTCTTCTGGATATTCAGCTAATTTTTTAATCAATTCTAATTCCATTTCGCTTGTAAGCGTTGTGAAATCAGTTTCACTATAATCACCAAATGCAATGCCTGCTTCACGCACTTGGTTGTAAATGCTGTGAATACGAGCATGAGCATATTGGATATAATACACTGGGTTATCATTGCTACGAGATTTAGCCAAGTTAATATCGAAATCAAGTTGGCTGTCTAAGGAGCGCATCAAGAAGAAATAGCGAGACGCATCTACGCCAACCTCTTCAATCAATTCATCTAATGTAACGCTATCGCCGCTACGTTTAGATAATTTAACGAGTTGTCCATCGCGGAACAATGCTACCATTTGTAACAATAATACTGTTAGTTTATCTGGGTCATAACCAAAAGCAGCCATAGCAGCTTTTACACGGCATACATAACCATGATGGTCAGCGCCCCAAATATCAATCATTTCTTTGAATCCACGATCATATTTGCTGCGGTGATATGCAATATCTGCCGCCAAGTATGTAGGAACGCCATTATCACGAATAACAACGCGGTCTTTATCGTCACCATAATCAGTGGATTTCAACCACAATGCACCGTCTTTTTCATACACTTTGCCAAGAGCCTTTAACGCCTCTACGGAGTGATGAATTTCATCAGCTTCATGAACAGTACGTTCAGAGAACCAATTATCGAAAGTAACACGGAAATTGCTTAATGTTTCCTCTAAGCGAGCTAATTTTTCTTTTAAGCCCTCTTCTTTAAACAATGCTACACGATCAGCTTCGTTCATAGCATTTAATTTATCGAAGCCTTCTCGTTCTGCAATAGCTTTTGCAGTCTCGATAATATCAGGACCACGGTAGCCATTTTCAGGGAATACGAGAGCCCCTTCTGGAATATCGAATTCAGGCATGGAACCATCTTCGTTGCGCTTAGGTGGGAACACTAATGTAGCACCTTGCAACTCTTGGAAACGGTACTCAATGGAGATAGCCATATTATCGATTTGGTTACCTGCATCATTGATGTAGTACTCGGATTGTACATTATAACCTGCTGCACGTAACAAGTTTACAAGTGCACTACCATACGCAGCACCACGACCATGACCGACATGTAACGGACCTGTTGGGTTCGCACTTACGTACTCTACTTGAATCGTATCGCGTGCACGCAATGGTTGAACACCATATTGATCGCCAGCATTTAAAATAGCTTTCAACGTATCGTATACCATATCAGATTTCAAGAAGAAGTTGATGAAACCTGCACCAGCAACCTCAGCGCGTTCGAGCCAATCAAAATTCATATGGCTAATCAAAGCCTCTGCAATAGCACGAGGATTTTGACGAGCTACACGAGCGGATTGCATAGCGATGTTTGTAGAAAAATCACCGAATTCTTTTTGAGGTGGCACTTCGAGAACGATTTCTGGATATTCCCCAGCTGGTAAGCCACCGCTGTTAATCGTATCTTGTAATGCCTGTTCAATCCCCGATTTCAGGATTTCCTTCATGTCCATGCTCTGTATCCTCCCGCACGTCTATATCTAACTGATTATAAAATTGCCATTCACCTTCAACGGAAATATCATATCCTAAATGAACATGACCTACGCCATCATGAAAGTCTACTGTTAATTCATGAGTATTTACAGCCATATGTAAATCACCATATGGTGTTTCATATACGGCTTCGCGTTCTTCACCACGGACGTATTGATGACGCATATTGACAGCCCCTGTTCGGAGCAACACGATAGAATCATCATGGATTTTAATGGTCGTCTTAACCCCATCCAATCCAGTCACACTAGATTCTTCATAACGCACATATTGAGCATTACCCTTTTCATGTGACGTACCTGGGGAAATCAGTTCCACTACGGTATCCTTGCCATCCATATCTCGTTGTACACTCTTTACGGACACTAGAACCCGCTTCATTTTCAACCTCCATGGTAGTAATTAATCATCATATTATACCATAATCAAGGACTATTTTGCACCCTTAATGAGCCTCAACTTCTTAGTCTTTGTCATCTGTTTAATAGCATATTCCCTACGTTGGGCCTCATGTTTATGGTGAAAGCTTTCAGCATACACCAAGGTCACAGGGCGACGGCCCCTTGTATACTTGGCACCACCTGGAATATGTCCATTGTGCGCATCTATACGGCGCTTAAGATCTGTAGTCCACCCACAGTACAAGGAATCATCAGAGCAACGCACCAAATACACATAGTGTTGCTCTTCAGACTTAGCCTCCTTATTTGCCATTTTTCGCATCATCAGTAATCGGTTCCAACGTAATAGTATTGATGATTACTGGCTCTACTGGTTTATCATTACGGCCTGTTTTTACTTTGCCAATTTTTTCAACTACATCCATGCCTTGTACTACAGTGCCAAAGATAGTGTGCTTGTTATCTAACCAATCTGTAGGTCCCAATGTAATAAAGAACTGAGAGCCACCTGTATTAGGGCCACGATTTGCCATAGCAAGGACGCCCATTTTGTTGAA
>CABQQJ010000117.1 GCA_902466275.1 uncultured Veillonella sp.
TTGTCCAGTAAAGGGGGGACATATCAAAATGAGTGCTTTTAGTTAATATATGAGCGTAAAATTTTATGATTTTCTAATATTTCATTTTGCTAGCTAAGTTTACCTATCTCACTGAGGCTAGTAAATTCATTGTCCCCTATGACAATATGATCAAGCACGGGAATCCCCATAAATTGACCAGCACTAACAAACATTTTCGTTAGCCGTATATCTTCATCACTTGGTCTACTATCACCTGACGGGTGGTTATGGATTAGAATAATAGCCGCCGCATTGCATGCTATAGCTTTTTTAAATACTGCTCTTTGCTCTACAAGACTTGATACTAATCCACCATTAGAGATATGTTCCAACTGAATAAGCTTATTTCGAGATGTTAGCATGGCAGCCCACACATGTTCCACATCTTCGTGCCGCAGTCGTTCCATCACATATTGAGCTATTACAAAAGGTTGCGAAAAATCTTCATAAGTCTCTTTAATCTTAAGCTCCCCTAGACGCCTACCCATTTCAAGTGCTGCACATAGCGTCACTGCTTTATCTCTACCAATACCCTTGATTTTGATCAGATTATCTACGGTCATTCGGTTAAGACCATATACGCCATCATCAAAGGATTGTACGATATCACTTGCCAAAGAAATCGCAGATTGCCCCTTTACCCCTGTGCGTAATAAAATAGCCAACAACTCCTCCATCGCCATATGTGAAGGGCCTAAGGCGAGAAATTTTTCTCGCGGGCGCTGGAATGGTAGCATATCTTTTACACTTACTGTTGGTACTTCCATAGAATCTCTCCATTCAAATAGATAACACCATTTGTAAATCAAACAATAAACACATCTACTCTCTTAAAAATTATTCAGCACAGCACAGCACAGCACAGCACAGCACAGCACAGCACAGCACAGCACAGCACAGCCAATTATATCACTATCTGTCTAATACGCTAGTACTATTTTGCCCCTAACGCCTTGCACAGTTCCTCGTATACATGTTCAACTGGTAACCCTACCACATTAGTATAAGAGCCCTCTATTTTATCTACCCATAATGCACCTTTTCCTTGGATGCCATAAGCTCCAGCCTTATCCATCGGTTCCCCACTAGCAATATAAGACTCAATTTCAAAGGGTGCTAATTGTTTAAAATATACTTTTGTTTCATTGTGAAAAACTATCTCCTCCCCTTTGATGAGTAACGCGACTCCAGTGATTACAGAATGTGCTCTACCCGATAAATGCTCCAACATATGGCGTGCATCGGATTCATCATGTGGCTTTCCTAATACTTTATTATCAAGGACAACAATAGTATCTGCGCCTAACACAATACTTCCGTCTGGAACACCTACAGCACAACGAGCCTTACCTAATGCTTGGGCTTTCACCATTTCAATAGGGTTGTCGTAACCCTCATTAGATTCCTCATAAGTACTGGATACAACAGTATGATCAATCCCAACCTGTGTTAATAATTCAGTTCTACGTGGTGATTGACTCGCCAAATATAATCCAGCCATATACGCTCCTTCGTATTAAAAAACTTGTACATAAAATTCTTGGTATAACTAAACTATCCTGCCTATCCCCCAGAACTTACCATCCCTTACATAGTTGTTCCTTTATCTTCTTTTGAAGAAATTAATCTTTCATAATATTCTTGTACATCTTCCCCATGTTTTACCGCATCAGCTCGCACCGCTGCATAAAATACAATATCCGCTTGAGGCACACGAATACGGCCAGGCACATGCTCTTCTAATATTTCAAAGAATCTATCGTCGGCTTTCAACAGCAAACGACCATTTTTAACTTTATTTCCATCTACAATAGAATACACAAGAGACCAAATCGGGCGCGGGTCAGAGGTAGAACATTTTCTATATTTATAGCGGTATTTAATATTTGTCAACAACTCACGTTCAAACTTGAACACCCCATCAATCATGTTATAATCTACTTCAAAATGACGATTTCTAAAGATAGAGTTCTCTTCAAGCACAAGCTTTGTATCTGTCAAAATATATGTATATCTACTAACAGCCTGTTTAACCATAACAATGATGGCCATGATTTCAATAAAATACTCAGCTAATAAAACCGTATGTAATTGAATACTGCGATACGTTGTATAAGCTGCTGCACACAACAATAAAATCACAAAAAATACTACCAATAACTCTGCACTTCTGGTGCGCTGAGATTTTTCTTCATATAATACTGTCATGCTTTACCCCTTTTAAAGAAATCACTAATTAATAACTATACATCCTATTATAAGATATTCTATGCATAAAAACTACAAAAACCCCGTCTATATCCAAGATATAGACGGGGTTTTATGACTCTATTAGTCACTCAGTTCAGATGCGAACTATATTATTTTTTCAACGCTGCTGTAATACGTTGAGTATCGCGAGCAATCATGATTTCTTCGTTTGTAGGGATTACGAAGATTTTTACTTTAGAACCTTCAGCACTGATTTCTTGTTCTTTACCGCGAATATTATTGCGTTCAGGATCGATACGTGTGCCAAGGTATTCTAAACCATTGCAGATTGCATCGCGGTTACCGATACCGTTTTCACCGATACCAGCTGTAAATACGATAGCATCAACACCACCCATAACTGCTGCGAATGCACCAATTACACGGCGAACTTTGTAATGGAACATGTTCAATGCTAATTGAGCACGTTTGTTACCATTAGCTGCTGCTTCTTCGATAACACGGAAGTCATTGGACACACCGGAAATACCAAGTACACCGGATTTTTTATTCATAATAGTGTCTACTTCTTCGTAGTTCATGCCAGTTTTGTTCATCAAGAATGGAACGATAGCTGGGTCAATATCACCAGTACGAGTACCCATGATCAAACCAGACAATGGAGTAAAGCCCATTGTAGTATCGATGGAGCGACCACCTTTAATAGCAGCCACAGAGGAACCATTACCCAAGTGGCATGTGATAATACGAAGATCAGTCATATGTTTACCCATTAATTCTGCACAACGTTGCGCTACATATTTATGGGATGTACCATGGAAGCCGTAACGACGAATACCATAATCTTCATAATAAGAGTAAGGAAGCGCATACATATATGCTTCTTTTGGCATAGTTTGATGGAATGCAGTATCAAATACAGCAACTTGAGGTACATTTGGCATAATAGCTTCACAAGCTTCAATACCTTGAATGTTTGGTGGGTTATGCAATGGTGCAAGAGAAGCACATTCTTCCAATGCTTCCATAACTGCTGGAGTAATCAATACGGAATCAGCAAATTTTTCACCGCCGTGTACTACACGGTGACCTACAGCATCAATTTCATCCATCGAAGAGATAACACCAAATTCAGCATCAACTAAAATATCTAGCAAAATACGAAGCGCTTCTTTATGGTTCAAAATTGGTTCAACGCGTTCTAATTTATCTGCATTAGGACGTTTGTGAGTGAAGATAGCATCTTGATCACCAATCTTTTCAAAAAGACCTTTTGCCAATTCTGTTTCAGTTGTCATATCAAGTAATTGATATTTCAAGGAAGAACTACCGCAGTTAACTACTAATACGTTCATCGATTAACCCTCTTTCTGTTGTGTAACTTGAATCTTGTTTTGAATTTCTTTGCTGATATCAGCACCTACCTGATCCTTTTCAGGATATTGGTAGATTATATTCCACAATACGCCATGATCTAAGAATACGTATTGAGAAAATCTAAATGTTTGCCCTTGTGTTGTATACGTCACATCAAGCTTCTTTGCAGATATACCTTGTAAAGCTACAGATTCTTCCTTGATGGTTGCGCCCATCTTCGTGAATTCAGACTTGCTGCGATTTAAAAACTCATCAACCGTAGGCAATGGTTTATTGTCACCAGCACGCAATGCTTCAACTTCAATCACCATATGTTCTGTAACGGAACCATAAATATCAATTGGATACCCATCATCAGTCATATTTTTTGTACTTTTACCCATTTCATAAGGCAAGGCAATGGTAATTTCAGATTGACCAACACGGATAACTTGATGGCCAAAACTATATGTATCCATTACATTATTTGAGCCACACCCCGCCATTGCTAGTAGCGCAGCACCGAGCAGAGCCCCTTGTAATGTACGTTTCCAATTTTGTTTCATCATATACCTCACATCAATTCAGCATTTACAGTTAATTATAGCCTATAGAACAAATAAAATCTACAAAAAACTTTAGTTTTACATACATTTTACGTCTATTTTTTTACTATACGGCCTCTTAAGTTCAAAATTTATTTACAGTCTTTCTATGCTTTGTTACACTAACACTAATGAAAGGAGTCACTATGAAAACTATCGGTATTATTTGCGAATATAATCCATTTCACAATGGTCATGCACATCAACTACATACATTAGCTACAAAATATCCTGATGTATTGCGCATCTGTATTATGAGTGGCTCCTTTGTACAACGTGGCGAACCAGCCCTTTTCTCAAAATTCGATCGCGCTCGTTGGGCTATTCTAGGCGGTACAGA
>CABQQJ010000118.1 GCA_902466275.1 uncultured Veillonella sp.
ACCGCTCTAGAACGCAATAATCGGTCGGCTCGTACGGATGATGCTCCGTATCGGAACGACTATCATCGCGGCCTGCTGTTTTTATTTGTAAAACCTGTTCCCATTCCTGTTCACTTGTCATAAATCTAATCCTATCATGAGGTCCAATTTATATGACCTATTTTTCCTATTTTTAATACTAAACCTTGATATTTATATATACTATACCTTTATTAAAGCAATATTTACAAATTAAAGGCAATCATGTATCATAATATATGACAAAGGAAGTCAATGTGAGACACGTTTTCACGCAAACAAAAAAGGAGGGTGGTGGCCCTCCTTTTTTTGTGCTAGTTACTGACGGAAGTAACCATC
Source organism: uncultured Veillonella sp. (assembly GCA_902466275.1). Taxonomy (GTDB): domain Bacteria; phylum Bacillota; class Negativicutes; order Veillonellales; family Veillonellaceae; genus Veillonella. Next base: position 358 of record CABQQJ010000118.1, read on the forward strand.
TAGCCACTTGCAGATGTAGTGACAGGTTACACCTGCTACGATGGATACTATTAAGGAAATCAAAGTGTCAAACACGTTTTCACCCCCTTTCTGTTACCAGTCTGGGGCAGTAACACCTATAGTATACAATAAAAGCACCTATCTTAGGTGCTTTTGTTGTATCTAAACACGTATCGATGCTAATATGGTATACTATGTGTAATATATCTATTTTTCTCATGTGCAGAATATAAAAAGGAGTATCTATTTAGATGGACAGTGATCTGACCTTAGATTTTATAATTATCATCGTATTAATCATCGCGAACGGCTTATTCTCTATGACGGAATTGGCCATCGTCAATGCTAAAAAACGTAAACTCGAAGAAATGGCAGAGGCAGGCAACGAGCGTGCTAAAAAAGCCTTTGAATTAGCAGAGAATCCTAATAATATGTTTTCTACTATTCAAATTGGTATTACCCTCGTTGGTATTTTAACTGGTTTGTATTCTGGTGCTACCTTCTCTGGACCTTTAGAAGATATATTAGTAGCAAATATTCCAAGCATCGAACCATACGCAGCCTCTGTGAGCTCCTTCATTATCGTTTCCATCATCACCTATTTATCCCTCGTTATCGGCGAGCTTGTACCGAAACGTTTAGCTTTGAATAGTCCTGAAAGCATTGCCGTTGTAGTAGCAAAACCAATTTACTGGCTATCTGTGGCGTTAAAACCAATCGTTAGCTTCCTCGGCGTTTCCACAGAATTCCTCTTAAAAATGCTAGGCGTTACTGTAAAAGAAGAAGCACCTGTTACAGAGTCTGAAATCAACAAGATGCTCACCGAAGGCGTTGCCATGGGTGCTTACGAAGAGGAAGAACCTATCCTCGTAGAAAATATCTTCCATCTTGCAGATATGAACGCAGGTGATATAATGACGCCTCGTACACAGCTCAAATGGATTGATCTTAACAGTATGGAAGACGAAATCATGGAGGTTCTCAAGAATGCCAACCATTACCGCATTCCTGTAGGTACCGATTCCTTGGATGAATTAAAGGGTCTCGTTACCGTATCCGATGTATTAGTTCAAATTATGCAACGTCCTAGTGAAAGTTCCATTCACGATATCATCAAAGCTTGTTTGAAAGAACCTGTTCTCGTTCCTGAATCCATTTCACTCATGAAATTATTGAACGTTCTACGTACAGAAGGCGTTCATGAAGCAATTATCCTCGACGAATATGGTGGTTTTACAGGCCTTGTCACCTTGCATGATATCATGGAGGAAATCGTAGGCCTTATGCCTTCCGGTGAAGAAGAAATCAAGGAAGAAGAAAACAAGATCATCGAACGCGATGGAGCATGGCTCGTAGATGGCCTTCTCAACGTAGATGAATTTAAAGAATTCTTTCACATCGATCAAGAATTACCAGGTGAAGAAGACGATTTGTACAAAACTATGGGCGGTCTCTTAAACGTCCTCTTCGGTCGCATTCCAAAAGAATTAGACAAGGCAAAATGGAACGGCTATACCTTTGAAGTCATCGATATGGATCATACTCGTATCGATAAAATCCTTGTAACCTATGAAGAACCTATTGTAGAACAAGAAGAAGAAAAATAAAGTTCAAACTATACATAAACAAAAGCTGACAAAAGCTAAAGAAGTGAGTTCTCTTACTATGAACTGTACCCCAAAAATTGGACATATTTTTGGATACAGCTCAATCAATAGAGAACTCACTTTTTTTGCTACAATTTTGTATTCATAAAATAAGTAATACAAATACTAGCAAAATATATAGATCACTTTTAAAAATTATCGTTAAAAATTATCATCAATTATATAAATTAAGTATATAATTCTTTAATTTTCTGCATAAAGGCTAGAACTTTCAATATAAATATAGTATTATTAAATTGTATAAAATATATAATCAGACCTAAAGGAGCTATTAGATGCAATAAATCTAATGGCTAAATTAGATTTACTCTCATAATATGGAGTCCTATGAATGCTGCATCTATGTAGTTGTGTGTCATAGGGCTTATGTGTGGTATAAAGGAGAGATTCTATGAATCAACGAGTCATAGCAACCATAGGAGCCCTATTAATAGGGACCGCCATTATAAGTGGTTGTGGATCAGAAAAGCCACCTGAAGATACAAGTCTCAAGGTGCGTACCATCACTATAGGTGAAGAGTCTGGAACTACTGATGCTGGCTATGCAGGCACCATTCATAATAAAACAGAAACAAACTTAGCCTTTCAAATTGGAGGGCGTGTCATCAACAAATTTGTAAATGTTGGTGATGTAGTGCAAGCAGGCCAAGTCATTGCTCAAATCAATAGTTCAGATACATCAGCTCAGTTGCAAAATGCTGAAGGTGCTGTAAAAGCTGCTCAATCGGCCTACGAATTGGCAGAAACCAATGCTAAACGATACCGCGAGCTCTATGCACAACAAGCGATTAGTAAATTGCAATTAGACCAAGCTGAAAACCAATTGAATGCTACCTCTGCTCAATTACAACAAGCACAGGCTAGCCTCAATTTGAGTAGCAATCAAAATAGCTATACTAATTTGACCGCTCCTGATACAGGTATTATTACAGCTTTCAATATTGAAGCAGGACAAGTCGTAGCAGCCGGTCAAAGCGTTGGTACCTTAGCGGCCGGTCACGACCCAGAAGCAGTCATTGCCCTTCCTGAACAAGAGTTGAGTAAAATTCATGTAGGTAGCCCTGCTACTATTACCTTCTGGGCCTTACCAGATGTAACAGTACAAGGCGTAGTACGTGAAATTTCACCAGTTCCTGACCCTGTAGCCAGAACGTATACCGTAAAAATTACCTTACAAAATGCGCCTAAAGAGGTACAACTAGGCATGACGGTCAATGCTAATCTATCTACCACAGATAGTACCAATATTTCTATTCCGTTGACGGCTCTTGTGAAAGACTCAAACGGTAATAATGCGGTCTATATCATCCGCGATAAAAAGGCTCATCTCGTGCCTATCAAAACTGGTGAGTTCGGTAAGAACTCCGTCATCGTCACATCTGGTTTAGCTAAGGGTGACATTGTCATCACCGCAGGTACCCAACAATTACAAGAAGGGACGGCGGTTAGTCAATGAAACAATTTAACTTAGCCGAATGGGCTCTTAAACACAAGTCCATTATCTACTACTTCATGGCTGTGCTCCTCACCTTCGGTATCTTCTCATTCACCCATATGGGACGCATGGAAGATCCTGATTTTACGATGCGCACCATGGTGGTCGGCGTTGCTTGGCCAGGGGCTTCCCCACAAGAAATGTCGGATCAGGTAACGGACAAACTCGAAGAAAAACTACGCGACCTTCCTGGTGTAGATTATACAAAATCTTTCACAGATGGCAGCAAATCCGTTATTTATATCAATTTAAGAGAGGATTTGCCATCCGATAAGATTCGTCCCGCTTGGGAAGAAGCGCGGAATATGATCAACGACGAATGGAAATCATTGCCTGCAGGCGTTCAAGGACCGACCATCAACGACAGGTTCGACGATGTATATGGCATTATCTATGCCATCAGTGGTGATGAATATTCGTACGAAGAAAAACGACAACAAGCAGAAGACTTAAAACGTCAGCTTTTATCTGTTCCTAATGTTAAGAAAATCAGCCTCATTGGGGTTCAACAACAAACCCTTAATGTAACGATTAATAAGGATAAATTAGCATCCTATAAAATCAGTACACAACAGCTATTAACGGCTATCAAACAGCAAAGTATGATGGTTCCAGCTGGTATGATTACGACAGATACGAATAATGTATATCTACGCGTGAATGGTCTATTCGATAGTCCACAAGCCGTACAAGATATGCCAATTCGCATCAATAATCAAACTTTGCGCCTTGGCGACATGGCTGATGTAACCATGACCTACCAAGACCCTAGCGATCCACAGTTTTATTACAAAGGTAAGCCAGCCATTGGCATCGCTATCTCTATGGATGCAGGGGCTAATAATATCGAATTCGGCGAAGCCATCGACAAAAAACTCGGGGAATTACAGAAAACGATTCCTGCCGGCCTCGAACTCAATCAAGTATCGAATCAGCCCCATATCGTTAAGGAAT